>CAYUGW010000296.1:2976-5685 GCA_964444245.1 uncultured Blastocatellaceae bacterium
GGAATCTGAAATCCAATTATTGAATGACACCGCCCCAAATATAACCGTCAAATATATTATTCGGATGTCGTCCGATGACAAAATTTTGCTTGATTTCCAAATTTTCAGAAAGACGTTTCAAATTTTTCAAATCCGTTTCGTGAGCAGTTTCTTTAACCTCGAACGACGTTTTTTTATCCAAAACAAAATCAATCTCGTTGCCGGTTTTTCGTTGATAATAAGAGATTTCGCCGAAATGAAGCAATTGATTGAAAACCGCATTTTCAAACTTTGAACCGCCGCTTAATTCGGCTGAAACCGAAGCTATGCCGTTATCCAAAAAATAGATTTTGCGTGCTTTGACGATTTCGCGGTCGGGGCTGTTGGACAAAACCGGAATTGTCCGAATCAGATACGACTCTTCAAATAATTCAAGATAATTTTCGACATTGGCGCGGCTCAGCGCGGTCAAATTCGTCAATTTTGAAATGTCGAGTTTTGTTCCGACGCGAACCGCTAATAATTTGATAAGTTTATAAATATCAATCGCTTTGCGAAAATCGGCAACCGCCATAATGTCCAAATTGATATATGAACTCAAAATATCATTGATTAAATCGGTTTTTTCTTTGACCGAATCAGTCAAAACCACTTCGGGAAATCCGCCGAAATTGATGAATTCTTCGTAAAACTGCTTCAATCGCTCATATTCGGATTTGATAAACTTTGTTTTTGTAAATTCTGAATCCGGTTTGAAAGCGATGTCTTTAAATGTTAATAATTCGCCGAAATTCAGCGGATAAATTTCAAAAATCCGCTTTCTGCCGGAAAGCGATTCGCTAAAGCGGTTTTTCGAATAATACGAACTCGAACCCGTCAACAAAAATTTAATATCATAATTGTCATAAAGATATTTAACGACACTCGGTAAATTGGGAACTAACTGTATTTCGTCAATTGCCAGCAAAACTTTTTCATCAAAATTAATGCCTTGCCGGGTTAAAGCCATAATTATATTTTCATAATTTTCCTCTGAAAACAGTATTCGATTGTCAATTCTTTCAAGATCGAAATAAACCTTTTGAGCAATTTCCGAAACTTCTAACAACTCTTTTACGAGAGTTGTTTTTCCGGTTCGGCGCATTCCCGTTAAAACGGTTGCTTGTTTGGTTTCCAGATGCGCTTGTAAACTCTTGAAGATTTTTCTGGGATAAATCATTTTACTATTTTAGATTTTTGAAGCAAAATAGTAAAGCTATTTTTCATATTTCAGATTCCGGATTCCAAATTTCAGATTTTGGATTTTGGATTTAATTTGGAATTTGAAATCCGGAATCTGAAATCACACTATTTATTTTCCTGCTGTAACTGCGCTAGCTTAAATGCTTCCAATAATTTGCGTTCTAAAATATCGCGCGGCGGCAATTCGGTCAGATATTCACCGATGCGGATTCCGCTTTTAGTCAATTCCAAAAGTTCGACTTGTTCATTGCCGGCTTCGGTGCAGAGAATAATTCCGAGCGGTTCGGCTTCATGCGGCAAACGCTCGTATTTATCGAGCCAGCGCAAATAAAGTTCCATTTTTCCTTTATATTCCGCCTTAAATTTGCCGATTTTCAGTTCAATGACAATCAATCTCTGCAAAACCCTATGAAACAATAAAAGATCAATCTTGAAATCTTCGCCGTCAATCACGATTCGTTTTTGGCGGGCTGCAAATGTAAAATGAGTTCCCATTTCGAGCAAGAATTTTTCCAGTTCCCGCAAAATCGCGTTTTCCAAATCTTTTTCGCTGTATGAATCGGTCAGACCGAGAAAATCCAAAACGTAAGGATTACGGAAAATCAAATCGGGTGTGAGTTTTTGCTCATCGCGCAAAGCAGAAAGTTCACGTTTGATAGTTTCTTCGGGTTTGCGGGAAATTGCCGTGCGTTCAAACAGCATCGAATCAATTCTTTCGCGCAAAGTGCGCACCGTCCACCGCTCGATCCGGCACATTTCTGCATAAAAATCTCTGGCAAGATCATTTTTGACAAGCAAAATTTCAACAAAATGAGACCATGACAATAGTGCCGACAGTGTCGTCACTATTTCAAAACTTGGAAATAGTTCGGCAAACTTTATCATTCTAAATAAGTTACGCTTCCCGAATCCATTACCGTAATCAATAGTCAATTGTCGCGACACTGTCGCGACAATTTGTTCGCCGTATTCGGCGCGTTCATTTTGTAAAACTTCCGTGCGAAGCCGTGCGCCGATTTGCCAATACAACATTGTCAGTTCGGAATTAACGGTTGCGGCAACCCGTCCGCGAGTTTCGTTAATCAACTGCCGCAATTCTTCGATAAGTACATCCGGGTTTGGTTTTGTAAGTTTGCTCATAATATTCCAGATTTCAGATTTCAGATTTCAGATTCCGGATTCCGGATTCCGGATTCCAGATTTAATTTGAAATTTGGAATCTGAAATCTGAAATCTGAAATCACAACAAGGCGCGGCGCAATTCGGCGACAGCTTGGTCGGCATCGTAATTTTTATGCGCGTAGCAAAGATCGAAAATTTCGACGGAAAGGCGGATTACCTGGCGGAGATTTATCAGATTATTGTCCAGACATTCCAGAAGACCTTGCGAAACGTCAATAAAATCGGCGTGAGTTTCGTAGTTGTAAGATTGCCGATGCAAAACATAAAGGCGCGTCAGCAGTTCATCGAGAGCGTTTTGCGGCAGGT
>CAYUGW010000297.1:0-5676 GCA_964444245.1 uncultured Blastocatellaceae bacterium
CAGCGCGAAAAAGCCTCTGATTGCAATAAATTTTATTCGATGCAAAGACTTTTTCGTCCTATCGGACTCATGCAAGCGGGGACGCATGCGCTCCAGTCTTTGCGCTTTGCGCTCTAGTCTTAATCTCTTTCCAAATAAAATTTTCTGACTCTGACTGCCAAGTCAATTCTGCCCCAGAGTTCGGAGACGAACATTTTGAAATCGGAGATATTTATCCAGTATTTATCGGCAATCGTTTCGTCTTTATTGATCGGATGAACGACGGCGATTCCAAGCAATCCGCCGACTAAAGTGTGCGGAATGTATAATTTAGATTCTTTAATCTCAAATCCTGCGTCCGAATGAAAAGCAAATTCATCGGGCAATCTGCCGAGCGCAAGCGTTTTATTTATAGCTAAAAGAACAATTTCGTCCGCGCCGTGATGGACGTTGAATTTCGGTTCGATTCGCTTTACGCCGAACGGAACATTCAGCGGCAAAGGCGAAGCTCGCGGCAAACCCATAAACGAAATCAATTCCCAATTTTCCTTGATAAATCTGCGGAAATCGTCTTCGGTTAAAACATCTTTTTCGCCTGCTTTTTTCAGTGTTTCGCTCAACGCGGCGCAAGCCGAAACAAAAGCCAGCGGAAATAAACCTCTATCCGTAAAATCAATCGCTTCCTGAATATGTTCGCCGATCGTCATTTTTTTCGTTTCTCCTTATTTGCATAAATTATAACTTAATTTTCGTTAATAAGAATTCTCTTTTTTCCGCTTATTTGATGTATAATCAAGCGAATTTGTTAATTGAAAAAGACTATTTATTTGCCCACGAATGAACACGAATCAACACGAATTTTCTTAAATTCTAACTATTCGTGTAAATTCGCGCTGATTCGTGGGCAAAATTTCTTATTAAAAATCTATGAACTTTGTTTTCTCACGTCGTTTTTTTATTTTGCTGGCAATCGGTTTTATTCCGCTTTCGCTTTCGTGGAATTTTCCCGCGCTGCGTTATTTCGTGCTGATTTACGATATTTTGCTCGTCGCGGTTGCGCTTGCAGATTATTTTATCAGCCGCAAATTGCCGGAAGAATTGACGATCCGGCGCGAATTCGACAGGCGTTTTGCTATCGGCGACGAATCAATCGTAACGCTTCACGTCGAAAATCGTTCACCGCGTGATTTCAATCTGCAAATCAAAGACGAATTTCCGCCCGAAATGACTTTAAATGAAGAACGCAAAGCCGAATTCAAACTCGCGGCGCAGAAAATCGCCGATTTTACTTACGGCTTAACGCCGCCGAAACGCGGAAATTATAAATTCGGGCGCACGGCAGTTCGCTTTCTCTCAAAACTCGGACTTGTCTGGTGTCAGGCGGATTTAAGCGAAGCGGAAAGTGTCAAAGTTTATCCGAATATGCGCCGCGCCCGCGAAATGGAACTCAAGGCACTCGGCGCAAATTCTTATCTCGCAATTCAAAGAAAATCGGTCCGGCGCGGCGAAGGACGCGAATTCGAATCGATGCGCGATTACGTGCGCGGCGACGAAATGCGCCATATTTCCTGGACGGCGACCGCGCGGCGTTCAAAACTCATCACGCGTCAATATCAGATCGAACGCGATCAGACGATCATCATCGCGCTCGACGGCGGGCGGCTTATGACGGGCAGAATCGGCGACGAAACAAAATTCGACACGGCAATTCACGCGAGTTTGGCTTTGATGTCGGCGGCAATACGCGGCGGCGACAATTGCGGTTTGATGGTTTTCGGTCGAAAGGTGAAAAAATTTCTGCCGCCGAAAAAAGGAATCGGACAAATTGACGCGGTTTTGGAAGCCTTGCACGATCTCGAACCGGAACTGATCGAACCTTCGTATCCGCGCGCGTTTCGATACATTTCCGCCAACTTGAAAAAACGCGCTTTCGTCATAATTTTGACCGATCTGGTTGATAAAGAATCTTCCAAAGAATTGATAAATTCGCTCAAACTGCTGCGCCCGCGTCATCTGCCTTTGGTCGCGACAATCGGCGACCGCGATCTCAATGCAACGGTCAGCGAAAAGCCCGCCGATATAAAAGATGTTTTCACACAATCGGCGGCGGAAGAAATCATCCATCAACGCGAAGCCGCGCTCCGCCAAGTCGAAACTCTCGGCGGTCTGGCTTTAGACGTTACAACTCAAACGCTCGCGCCAAGACTTCTTGAAACATATTTACGCGTTAAGGAAAGAGGTTTATTGTAATTTAGGAAGTTCAAATCATTAGACATTATTTGAAATAAGCAAAATGTAATAAACTGTCTAAATGATAGAATACGTTAAGTTAAAGGAGAAGCCAAGAGAATTTCTTGCGGCAACCGGATTAAGAAATGAAGAGTTTGAATGCCTTCTTCCGACCTTCGAGAAATGTTATCAAGCCAGTTTGCCCAGGAAACCTAAGCCTTCAAAGAAGAAAAAACAGCGGACTTCGGGCGGCGGGAGAAAGTCAAGTTTGAAAAGTATGAGCGATAAATTATTGTTCATTTTGGTTTATCAAAAGACCTTTTAATTGCAAACCATGCACGGCTTACAGTTTGGATTAAGTCAAGGGCAAGCAAGTGGCGGATTTAATAGAAGCGAGCGAAGGTGGAGCAAATTTAAATCTGGATGCCGGTGAAAGAGAACTTCAAAGACCTCTGGAGGCGAAGAAACAAGCCGAGAAATATAGCGGGAAGAAGAAAACGCACACTGATAAGAACTTGCTGTTGGTCAATGAAAACACGAGTAAAGTAGTGTATTTGAGTCCGACGGTGGAAGGAAAAAATCACGATAAGAAGTTAACCGATGAGAGTCAAATCAGCTATCCCCGAAATGCGAATTTAACTGAAGATACAGGTTTTCTGTGGCTTTCGAACCGGAAGGGGTTTTGAGTGAGCAACCCCAAAAAAAAGAGAGAGGTAAAGAATTAACAAAAGTGGATAAGTTTTTCAACCGACTAATTTCAAGCGTCAGAATAGTGGTCGAAAATGTGATCTGTGGAGTGAAAAGATGTCGGATTGTGAAAGGCGTTCTACGATTAACCAAAGAAAATATCTCGGATACAGTAATGGAAATAGCCTGTGGCTTACACAATTTGCGAGAAACTTTTCGACAACCGCTGCAAACTATTGATATTACTGGGATTAACGAAATATCTTATTTCAAATAATGTCTAAAGTGATTTGAGTTTAATCGCAATTCGTTTGCCCCGCGCAAATGTGCGGGCAAGATGCCTGCGCTCCCGGCTTTTTTACTCAAAAGTGAGAGCCGTTTCGACCGCTTTGCGCGGATTTATCACGCCCCAGCCTTGCCGGTCAACTTCATAATGCGGCAGTCTTTCGGCGGTCGAAATTAAAATTCGTTTGATTTGCTGCGGCGTTAAGTTCGGTTTGGCTTCGAGCATCTGCGCGATGACCGATGAGACAATCGGCGCGGCAAAACTCGTTCCGTCAACATATTTATAATGCTTGGTGATAACCATTTCGCGGTGGATTTTGAGCGCGATGATCTGGCGGATCGAATGAACCGGGCGGTCGAGCGCGGCATCGAGTTCGGCATCGATTCCCGGATTTTCCGCGATAATCAGATGCAGTTCGTCATCTTCGGCTTTGTCCAGAGTTTCAAGCAGTTCGGCTTGTTTGGCGGTCGGCGTATTCGGCAGAATCGGCGCGGGAACCCAGATGCTCGGCGCGATTATTTCGGGTTTTTGAAAACCGTCAATCGTCGGACCGTAAGATGAGCGATACATTCCGCGCCGCGCCCGATTGATCGAATTTTTATCGTCGAGACCGCCGACGGCAATCGAAGAAGGCGAGCTTGCCGGCGGAAAAACGGGATGATTCGGCAAGTGTCCGGCATTGCCGACCGCGCAGACAATGCAGATTCCTTTGGCGGCGCATTCTTCGACCATTTGCGAGAGCGAATCGTGCAGATAGCTGTGTTCAAAATCGCCGCCCGCCGAAATGTTTATAATTTTAATCCCGTATTTCGTGCGGTTTTCCAGAACCCATTCCAGACCGTCCTCGATATTCTGCTCGGTAATTCGCCCCGTTCGCGCCAGTTTGACCAAAACGACTTTCGCGTCCGGCGCGATTCCGCGATAAAAACCGTTGGAAAGCGAACCGTTTCCGGCGGCGACGACCGAAGTCATCATCCCGTGCCAGCTTGCCACATCGGGCTGAAAAAGCGTCTTAAAATCGCCTTCGCCCTCGACCAAATTGCGGTAGCCGATGATTCGATTGTCCGGCGTGGTCAGATCGACGTGCGGGTAAAATCCCGAATCAAGGAAAGCAATCGTCACGTTTTTACCCGTAAACTCCTCGACCGCATCGAGCCGCAAAGGTGTCGAAAGAATATACGAGCCGTCTTTGTTCATCGCGGCATCGCTCAAAATCTGATCTTTGGCGCGTTCAAAAAGTTGCACGCATCGAGCGCAGACGGCTTCAAATTCGCGCGTGTCGGGCGCATTTGCCTGAATCAATTTCTGCAAATCTTCCGATAAAACGAGCATCGGCACGAATTCTTCGCGCGCCTCACGCGAGCAAACCGGACAGACATTTTCGCCCGCCGAAATATCCGCGCTCGTCGTCGGTCTTTGAAATTGTAGAGTTTCGGTCGGAGTCATAAATTTCAAGAGAAAAAAGCGAACTTAAGTTTTCCACAAAGAAAAGTTAAAATCAATTGAAGAAGTTCCAAGTTTCAGGTTCAAAGTTCAAAGTTAGCTAAAAATCCGAAACTTTGAACTTTGAACTTTTGAACTTTGAACTCAAATTGGTATGGAACGAAAAAAGACAGGTTTGGCACTTTCGGGCGGCGCGGCGCGGGGCTTTGCGCATCTCGGCGTGCTGAAGGTTTTGGAAGAAAACAGTATTCCGATTGATTTCATCGCCGGAACTTCCGCCGGATCAATCGCGGGCGGAGCTTATGCGAGCGGCTTAAAAGCGGCGGAAATTATTGAAATGTCCCGGAAAATCGGTTGGTTCAAAATGGCTGGTTTTTCTTATTCGGCAAAGGGTTTTTTGACTAACGCGCCGATGGGCAATTTTATCAAACAAAATTTTCCGTTTCGCAAATTTGAAGATTTGCCGATTCCTTTTGCGGCGGTCGCCTGTGATCTGGAAACGGGAAAGCAGGTCGTTTTAGATAAGGGCGATCTGCCGTTTGCGATTCGCGCCAGCTGCGCGATTCCGGGCGTTTTTATGCCGCTCGAAGATGAAAAGGGCAGAAAATTGATTGACGGCGGAGTCGTCGCGCCGATTCCGACCAAAGCCGTCAGAAAAATGGGTGCGAAAATCATCATCGCGGTTGACGTACTGGCGTGCGGTTCGACCTATTGGGGAACGCCTTCGACGCTATTGGGTGTGTTTTTTCAATCGGCATTAATGCTGCTTCGCGCCGCTTCCAAAGCCCAGCATTACCGCGCCGATGTCGTAATTATCCCGCAGATCGCGCATCTTCGCCCGGACGAAATCGGCAAAATTGACGAATTTATCGAAGCCGGAGAAAAAGCCGCGCTTGAAAAAATCGATAAAATAAAGGCGCTGATTGAAAAGCGAGATTAACATTACAAAAAAGAAGAAATTAACAGACTCAACCGCAATATAGTTAACGTGAGGCGCGACATAAGAAATCCGGATTTAGTCGGTGAAACCGACGTTATATTTGTAGCCCACG
>CAYUGW010000298.1:0-5673 GCA_964444245.1 uncultured Blastocatellaceae bacterium
ACCGGCGAACAGACGCAGATCGCCTCGACGCAGATTCACTTTAATCTGGAAGGACGTGATCACGCGCAGATTTATGATGTCGAAGAATTTATCGCGCATCCGGATGTTCATCTTTCGCACGATGAATATCCGAAATCAATGTACCCGAGATTCGAGTATAACGACAATAAATGGGGAATGACCATTGATTTGAATTCGTGCGTCGGCTGTAATGCCTGTGTCGTTGCCTGTCAATCGGAAAATAACATTCCGGTCGTCGGTCAGGAGCAAGTAGCAAGAAGCCGCGAAATGCACTGGATGCGAATAGATACTTATTACAGCGGCAAGGATATAAATAACCCGGACGGTCCGTATTTTCAGCCGATGCTGTGTCAGCAGTGCGAACTTGCGCCGTGCGAAACGGTTTGTCCGGTTCACGCCACGGTTCACAGCTCGGAAGGTTTGAACGATATGGTTTATAACCGTTGTGTCGGCACGCGTTATTGTTCCAACAACTGTCCGTATAAGGTGCGAAGATTCAACTTTTTCCTTTATCAGGATTGGGACACGCCGCAGTATAAACTGATGCGAAACCCGGATGTTTCGATTCGCAGCCGCGGTGTGATGGAAAAATGCACGTTTTGCACACAGAGAATTTCGTCGGCAAGAATCGAAGCCGAAAAAGACGGGCGACCGATCCGCGACGGCGAGATTTTAACCGCGTGTCAATCGGTCTGTCCGACGGATGCCATTGTTTTCGGCAATCTGAACGATGAAACCAGCCGGGTGGCGAAATTAAAAACCGATCCCCGAAATTACATCGTGCTGAATGAACTGAATACGCAGCCGCGCACGACTTATTTAACGGGGTTGAAAAATCAGAACACTCAAATGCCCGACTATCAGGCGAGGAAGATTGACGAGAAGAAATTAGGCAAACACGACGCGGGAAAAACAGGAGATCATTCAACGGACGGAGCGCATTAGTTTTTCGGTAAAAAGCTATGGAAGACATTAAAGACATTCAAAAAAGAATCTATCCGCCGATGGTTGAAGGCGAGCATGATTTCGGAACCGTATCGGACAGAATCAGCGATCTGACGCTGAAAAAGCGGACTCCGATCGGCTGGTATATCGGTTTTGCCATCGGCTTTATGCTTTTGCAGGTTCTGATGATGACGATTACTCATCTGGTTTTAAATGGAATCGGAATCTGGGGAAACAATCAGCCCGTCGGTTGGTCATTCGATATTATAAACTTTGTCTGGTGGATCGGAATCGGACACGCCGGAACACTGATTTCCGCCATTTTGCTGCTTTTAAATCAGAAATGGCGAACTTCGATCAATCGCTTCGCCGAAGCGATGACGCTTTTTGCCGTCGCCTGCGCGGGAATCTTTCCGCTTCTTCATACAGGTCGCCCGTGGCTTGCTTACTGGCTGTTTCCATATCCGAATACGATGGGAATGTGGCCTCAATTTCGCAGTCCGCTGATGTGGGACGTTTTCGCGGTTTCAACGTATGCGACCGTTTCGGCTTTGTTCTGGTATATCGGTTTGATTCCCGATATTGCGACCTTGCGCGACCGGGCGAAAAATAAATATTTCAAAGTAATTTACGGTCTGCTTTCGTGGGGCTGGCGCGGTTCGGCGCGGCATTGGCATCGCTACGAAATCGCTTACTTGTTGCTTGCCGGGCTTTCCACGCCGCTCGTTCTTTCGGTTCACTCGATCGTTAGTTTCGACTTCGCGGTTTCACAGGTTCCGGGCTGGCACGCGACGATCTTTCCGCCGTATTTTGTGGCGGGCGCGATCTTTGCCGGATTTGCGATGGTTTTGATCTTGTGTATTCCGCTCAGATCCTGGTATAACCTGAAGGATTTTATTACCGACACCCATCTTGTTTATATGGGTAAGATTATGCTGGCAACCGGTATGATCGTGGTTTACGGTTACGCGATGGAAGCCTTTTTCGGTTGGTACAGCGCGGCGAAATACGAAGTCTTTATGATTCAAAATCGTATCTGGACAGGTCCTTACTGGTGGTTTTACTGGCTTTTGATTTTGTGCAACGGCATATCGATTCAATTTTTATGGTTTAAGCGTTTTCGGGAAAGCGCGTTTTGGCTGTTTATCATTTCGCTGTTCGTCAGCGTCGGAATGTGGCTCGAACGGTTCGTTATTATTACGACGAGTTTGCACCGCGATTTCCTGCCGTCTTCGTGGGCGATGTATGCTCCGACTCCGTGGGATTGGTCAATGTTTCTCGGCACAATCGGATTATTTGTCACATTGATTTTCCTTTTTGTACGGTTCTTGCCCGTGATTTCTATTTTCGAGGTCCGAACGCTTTTGCCGGAAGCGCACGTCCACGGGCATCAGCAGGATTTTGAAGAAAACGTCGTTGAAATAGAAACGACGAAAGATCCGGAGAGGGATCCGAAGAAGGAAACTTAAGAGGTTTCGCATTAAGAATTTGACTCGAGTAAACTTGATATTTAAGGGTTTTATTAGTTTGGAATGTGGAAGCTGAAATTTGAAATCGTAATAATATAGACTTTGCAGTCAGCCTGTGTTTGTTCGCATTCGGAATAATAAGGGCAACTCACCCATGTCAAGCCGTTTGCCGGCAAACACGGTTGATTGCAAACATTTATTGTAAGGTTATGGACAAAAAAATTTACGGATTACTGGCAGAATTTGATACGCCGTCGCAATTAGTCGATGCGGCGAATGAAATTCGTGAAGCGGGTTATACCAAAACCGATGCTTTTTCTCCTTTTCCGCTTCACGAGATAGATGAAGCCCTGGGAATTAAGCGGAGTATTTTGCCGTATATGGTATTTTGCGGCGGCGTGATCGGACTTCTTTCGGGGCTTGCATTGCAGTATTATGTCCACGTTATTGATTATCCGATCATTGTCGGCGGTCGTCCGCATTTCAGTCTGCCGTCGTTTATTCCGCCGATGTTCGAGTTGACGATTTTGCTTGCCGCCTTTACAGCCGTGTTCGGGATGCTTTTCCTGAACGGTCTGCCGCAGCCGTATCATCCGGTTTTTAATGTGCCGCGTTTTGCTCTGGCAACCCGAGAAAAGTTTTTCCTGCTGATTGAAACGGCAGATCCGAAATTTGATTACGAGGAAACAAGAAGTCTTATGGAATCTTTAAATCCGCAGGAGGTGTTCGATGTTGATGAGTAAGCCGCAAGCGGAAGTAAAAAGTAAAAGGGAAAAAGGTAAAAACAAGGTGCGGATTTTTATATTTGCCTTTTGCCTTCTGCCTTTTGCCCTGACGTTAGGTTGTCGCTACGATATGCAGGATCAGCCGCGCTACGAACCGTATTCGCAGAGCGATTTTTTCAGCGACGGCAAAGCGATGAGAGATCTGCCGGAAGGAACAATTGCCCGCGGAATGCTGCGTGAAGACAAGGTTTTTTACACGGGTAAAAAGTTGAATGTCGATCCGAATGCGGCGGCAAATGTGCAGACAACGACCAATGCGGCGGGAAACACACTTGTTTGGAGTTTTCCGAACGCCATTGAAAAAATGCCTGTTCCGCTGACGCGGGAACTGCTCGAACGCGGCGAAGAGCGTTATAAAGTATTTTGCGTGATTTGCCACGGTCCGGTCGGAAACGGCGACGGAATGATCGTCCGGCGCGGTTATTCGCAGCCGCCGACCTATAACGACGACCGTTTGCGAAATGCACCGGACGGACATTTTTTTGATGTAATGACCAACGGTTGGGGGAAAATGAGCAGTTACTCTTCGCAGATTCCGCCGGCTGACCGCTGGGCGATTGTGGCTTATATCCGCGCTTTGCAGATCAGCCAGAATCCGAACCCGTCAACAACTCCGATGACAACCAATACGACAGGAACAAATAACGCTCCGCCAATACCGACGGCTTCGCCCGCCGCAAATAATCAAGGAGGTGCAAATTAATGAATAAGGAAAATTATGATGCACCGAAAGCAGACATCGGGCGGATTCAGACAATCGCACTCGGAGTCGGCGGAATATTTACAATACTTACGCTCGGCGCGGTTTTGTTTTTTGATGATTACCGCGATCAGGCTCTGCGCGGCTGGCTTCTCGGTTTTATCTTCTGGGGCGGCATCGGCTTGGGCGGTCTCGGTATTCTGCTTTTGCAATATCTGACGGGCGGCGCGTGGGGCATAGTTATCCGCCGCACGGTCGAAGCCTGTTCGCGGACGATTTGGGTTCTCGGAATCCTGTTTATCCCGATTATCGTTGCGGTTTATTTTAATCAATTATACAGCTGGACGCAGCTGGACTTGATAAAGGATCCGCTTGCCCATCACGCCGTCGAGCATCGCGGCTGGTTTCAAACGCCTTTGTGGTGGATTTTGCGCACGGTTTTGTACTTTGTCCTGTTCGGTATAATGGCGCATTTGCTTAATAAATGGTCGCTTCTGCAGGATAAATCGGCAAGCTACGAAGAATCGGCAATGTGGCTCGGCAGAGCTACGGCTTTTTCGGGTCCGACGATGATTTTCTATGTTTTAGTCGTTACCTTTGCTTCGGTTGACTGGATTATGTCGCTCGATCCGGGTTGGTTTTCAACCATTTTCGGATTCCTTTTTGCGGCGGGCTGGGCTTTAAGCTGTTTCTGTTTTTCGGTCGTTATTCTGGCGTTTTTGTATGACAAAACGCCGATGAACGCGGTTTTGGGCAAAAGACATTTTCACGATATCGGAAAATTGATGCTCGCTCTCGTAATGGTTTGGGCATATTTCAATTTTTCGCAATATTTGATCATCTGGTCGGGCAATATACCGGAAGAAACGCAATGGTATCTGACGCGTATGACCGGCGGTTGGGGCATTTTAGGCGTGATCTTGATTGTTTTCCATTTTGCCGTTCCGTTTCTCATACTGCTTTCGCGGGAAGTCAAACGAAAACCGAAAAGATTGGCGATGGTCGCGCTCTTTATTTTGTTTATGCGCCTGACCGATATGTTTTATCTGATCGAACCGAGTCCGACGGTCGGCTATCAGCTTTCGACGGGGTTTAATATCGGTTTATTCGATATAGCGGGTCCGCTCGGAGTCGGCGGTCTGTGGCTGGCGTATTTCTTTTATGAATTACAGCAACGTCCGCTTGTTCCGGTTAATGACCCGTTTATGGAAAATGCGATTGAACACGGAAAAGGACATTAGCGATTTTGGATTTTAGATTTTGGATTTTGGATTAGTTTACGAGATGAAAAAAACGTAAAAATCTGAAATCTGAAATCTGAAATCTGAAATCTGAAATAAAATTATGGCTAAACACGAAGAAACTTACGTAGATTTTGACAAACCGTATGAGGCAAACATCATCGGTATGCGCGGGATTATCTATTTCGCCGTCGGGTTGTTTTTACTGATTGTGGTAACTTTCGGCTTAATGTATGTTTTGGAAAATGTGATGGAGCAGGATGCCGCCGAGAAAAAAGGTTCGACGAATCCGATGCAGCTGAGCAAACAAGAGGCTCTGCCGCCCGAACCGCGCCTGCAAGGTGCGCCGGGTTTCGGTGTTGAAGGTCCGAACGGTCGCATAAATCTCGAACTGGCGGCTCCGCAGGCGGAATACTGGGAACTCGAAAAGCAATGGAACAAACTTCTGGCGGAAGGTCAAAAGGACGAAAAAACCGGGACGGTTATAACTTTGCCGATCAGTGAAGCAAAAA
>CAYUGW010000299.1:0-5664 GCA_964444245.1 uncultured Blastocatellaceae bacterium
AAGAAACGAAAAAAAGCATAACGCCGGGACAGAGAGATTTTTGAGATTTTAATTATGACGGAAGATTTTCGTTGGATTGAAACAGATCGTGCAGGAAATGAAATTTATTTAACTCAGGAGCGTTGGGAGCATATTGTTGATCCGATGAATCATCCTGAAATGTTTGATTTTGAGAATGAATTGCGCGAAACTGTTCGGCTCGGTCGGCGAAAACAAGAAATGCTCGATCCGCAAAAATATCGTTACTCGCGAGCTTTTGAAAATCTTATATCGAAGAATACACATATAGTCGCAGTTGTAGTTTTTCGGTTAATTGAAAATGACAAAGGCGAAATATTGCCGAATAATTTTATTGTAACGGCGTATCAGAAAAAGGTCTGGTAATTTTATGAATAAACCGATTTTCAAATATGATGAAAAAAGCGACACGATGAATGTGACGTTTGCCGCCGGAGAGTCCGGCACGGGAATCGAGTTAAACGAAAATATTCTTTTGCGAATAAATGAAAACGAACGCCGCGCCGTAGGTCTGACATTGTTTGATTATTCGGTTTTAGCACAACCGACGGAAATCGGTTTTCGCAGTTTGCCTTTGGACGGTTTAGAGAATCTGCCTTTGGAAATAAGAGAAATTGTGATCGAGATTTTGCTTTCTTCTCCGGTGCGGGATGTTTTAACTTTGTCGGCTTACACTCCTTCGACGGTCGAAACAATTCCGATAACATCTTTGCAAAATTCGTTTTTGGAGAGAAAAGCAACACGAATTTAATTTTAAGAAAAAAATTATGGCATCAAACGGGTTAAAAATAGCGGTTATCGGCGGCGGTTTGGCGGGACTTGCGGCAACGATGAAAATTGCCGAAGCCGGACACGCGGTAGATCTTCTTTCGATTGTTCCGGTCAAACGCTCGCATTCGGTTTGCGCTCAGGGCGGAATCAACGGCGCGGTAAATACCAAAGGCGAAGGCGATTCGCCGTGGAAACATTTTGACGACACGGTTTACGGCGGCGACTTTTTGGTCAATCAACCGCCCGTCAAAGCGATGTGCGAGATGGCTCCCGACATCATTTATTTATTTGACCGAATGGGTGTTCCGTTTTCGCGTACAAAGGAAGGTTTGCTTGATTTCAGACGATTCGGCGGAACGCTTCATCACCGCACGGCTTTTGCCGGAGCTTCGACCGGGCAGCAGCTTTTATACGCGCTCGACGAACAGGTCAGAAAATTTGAAGCCGGCGGAAAAGTTACAAAATACGAAGGTTGGGAAATGCTCTCGCTCGTTTTGGATGATTATCAGGTCTGCCGCGGACTCGTCGCAATGAACTTGCAAACGCTTGAATTAAAGACATTTCAATCCGATGCGGTGATTATGGCAACGGGCGGTCCGGGCTTGATCTGGGGCAAATCAACCAATTCAATGGTTTGCACCGGCAGTGCGATCTCGGCTTGTTACCAACAGGGCGCGAAATATGCCAACGGCGAATTTATACAGGTTCACCCGACTTCGATTCCGGGCGAAGATAAACTGCGCTTAATGAGCGAATCGGCTCGCGGCGAAGGCGGCAGAGTTTGGGTGCCGAAAAATCAAGGCGATAAGCGCGCGCCGCAGGATATTCCGGCAAATGAACGCTGGTATTTCCTCGAAGAAAAATATCCGGCTTACGGCAATCTCGTGCCGCGCGATATTGCGACGCGTGAGATTTTTCAGGTTTGTCTCGACGGTTTCGGAGTCGGCGGCGAAAATCAGGTTTTTCTCGATCTGACGCATATTCCGGCAAAAATGCTGACGGAAAAGCTCGGTGCGATTCTGGAGATTTACGAAATGTTTGTCGGCGACGATCCGCGCTTTGTGCCGATGCGAATTTTCCCCGGCGTTCATTATTCGATGGGCGGAATGTGGGTTGATTTCCAGCAGCGTTCGAATATTCCCGGACTGTACGGCGCGGGCGAATGCGATTATTCGATTCACGGTGCTAATCGTCTCGGCGCAAACTCTCTTGTTTCCTGCGTTTACGGCGGATTTGTCGCCGCGCCGGCGGCGATAGAATATGCGAAAAATGTCGAACGCAAAGACTCTGAAACGAACGGAATTTTTTCGTCGGAATTAAAACGCCAGCAGGAAATCAACAATAATTTAATCAAACAGAGCGGCACGGAAAATCAGTATAAAATCCACGAAGAAATGGGCAAAGTGATGACCGATAACGTCACGGTCGTCCGCTACAACGATCGCTTAAAGGCGACGGACGAAAAATTGATCGAACTGCTCGACCGCTACAAACATATTTCGATCAATGACTCAAATCTGTGGGCGACGCAGGCACTCCCGCACGCCCGACAACTTT
Organism: uncultured Blastocatellaceae bacterium; assembly: GCA_964444245.1. GTDB lineage: Bacteria > Acidobacteriota > Blastocatellia > Pyrinomonadales > Pyrinomonadaceae > JAHCHG01. The sequence continues at coordinate 2,347 of CAYUGW010000299.1, forward strand.
ATAATATGCTTCAGCTCGCCAGAGTCGTTACGCTCGGCGCACTTAATAGAGATGAATCACGCGGAGCGCATTATAAACCGGAATTTCCCGAACGCGATGATGAAAAATTTCTGAAAACGACGATTGCCGAATTTTCGGAAGAATCGCCCATTTTGTCTTACGAAGCGGTTGACATCGGACTGCTCGAACCGAGAAAGCGCGATTATTCATCCGGCAAAAAAGCCGCCGCCGCAAGCGGAAAAAACGGTGCGCCGCAAATCCTGCGCGACGGTTCGGAAGACAAACCGAAGGACGAAAGCCGCGAGAAAATTATTACCGAAGAAGGCGAAAACATTAAGGAAGGCGAAACTTTTAATGAAGATAAAAAAGATTAAATTGTAAAAAATTCGATCTTAAATCTATGTCTGCTTTACCGAAAAAAAAGAAATATACTACGGAAGAATATCTGGCTTTGGAAGAAAAAGCCGAGTTTCGGAGCGAGTTTGAGAACGGCGAAATCGTTGCAATGGCAGGCGGTTCTTTGAACCACGCCCAAATTACAGTAAATTTGGCTCGTTATATAGGTAATAGACTTTCCGAGAACTGCACTTCGCTGACAACTGATGTAAAAGTTCAAGTAGAAAATTATCGAAGACTTTATTACCCGGACGTTTTAGTTATTTGCGGACAACCGGAATTTTATCGGGAAAGAAACGATACGATTATAAATCCGCAAGTTATTATCGAAGTTCTTTCCGGCAGCACGGAAGCAAAAGACAGAGGCGAAAAGTTCTTTGCTTATCAGACTTTAGAGTCTTTGCAGGAATACATTTTAGTTTCGCAGAATAGAGCCGTGGTCGAGCAGTTTACAAAACAGGCGGACGGAAGCTGGCGATATTTAGCGACAATCGGTTTGGAAAGTATTATCAATATTGAATCTTTAAATATCGAATTAACTCTCGGTGAAATTTATCAACGAATTGAATTTGAAGAAGAAAATTTATGAGTGAAACAAACGGACACACAGAGAAAAAGAGATTGACGAATCCGCCGCAAACGGTGGAAATCCGCATCAAGCGACGCGAAAAACCGGATGCGGCTCAATATACGGAAACTTTCGAAATTCCGTACCGGCAGAATCTGAACGTGATTTCCGCTTTGATGGATATTCGGAAAAATCCCGTTACCAAAGAAGGCAAACAGACGACACCGCCGGTTTGGGATATGAATTGTCTCGAACAGGTTTGCGGCATCTGCACGATGGTTATTGACGGAAAAGTGCGCCAATCGTGTTCGGCTCTAATTGATGATTTGCTTGTGGCGAGCGGCTCGAACGCGATCACGCTCGAACCGATGACGAAATTTCCGAACGTACGCGATTTGAAAGTTGACCGAACGCCGATGTTCGAACATCTGAAAAAAGTTCACGCTTGGGTTGAACTCGACGGCAGTTACAGCCTCGGTCCCGGACCGCAGATGTCGCAGGAAGTTCAGCAGGAACGCTACGCCTATTCGCGCTGTATGACGTGCGGCTGCTGTCTCGAAGCGTGTCCGCAATATCACGACGGCAATTATATCGGACCTCAGGCAATCGCGCAGGCGCGGCTTTTTAATATGCACCCGACGGGCAAAATCACGATTGATGAACGGCTCGAAGGTTTGATGGACGACGACGGCATCGGCAATTGCGGGAATGCGCAAAACTGCGTACAGGTTTGCCCGATGGGAATTCCGCTGACACGCGCGATTTACGAAACCAACCGCGATATTACCGTCAATGCCTTGTTCGGCTGGCTTAGAAAGTAAGAAAGTTTAAAAGTGAAAAAGTGAAAAAGTGAAAAAGAAAGTTGATATTATTCAACAAACTTTTAAACCTTTTCACTTTTTCACTTTTAAACTCTTTTTCTACTGAATCGTTGAAACGACCGGAATTTCTTCAAAATTTCCGGGTAGATTGGTCGGCAGCATATTTTTGTTTTCGAGGAAATCCTTCATACTTTCAAAGCTCATCGGTTTGGCAAAGAAATAGCCTTGGGCGCCTTCGCAGTTGAGGGTTTTGAGATGGTCGAGCTGCATTTTGTTTTCCACGCCTTCGGCAATTACCTTGATTCCGAGACTTTGCGCCAGTGTCAGAATTGTCTGGATAATTTCGAGATTTCGCCCGTTTAAAGTGACCGGATTGATGAATGAACGGTCAATTTTCAAAGTCGAAATCGGCAATTGCATCAGATAACTGAGGTTCGAATAACCCGTTCCGAAATCGTCTATATTAATTTCTACGCCGATTTCGCGGAGTTGATGAAGCATCTCAGCCGCTTTTTCCTTATGTTCGATAAAGACCGATTCGGTGATTTCGAGCTTCAGATTTTCGGGCGCGAAACCCGTTTCCAGGAGAACTTCTTCAATCTGTTCAACGAGTTGCGGATACGCAAATTGTTTGCACGAAAGATTGACGCTGATCATAAACGGCACGTCCGTTGCAAAATAAGATTTCAATTCGCTGCCCTGGCGGCACGCTTTCCGCAGAATCTGCATTCCGAGTGTGTCAATCAAACCGATTTCTTCGGCAAGCGCGATGAATTTTTCCGGCGAAACAAAACCGTGAACCGGATGTTCCCACCGCGCAAGTGCTTCAAATCCTTGAATCTGGATGCCTTCAATCGAGTAAATCGGTTGATAATAAACCGAAAATTCGTCTTTTTCGACGGCGCGGCGCAGATCGTTTTCGAGTTGGAGAACGGCTTTCGCTTCTTCGTGCATATTCTCGTCGAAAACTTCGTGGCGCGCTTTTCCGGCGCGTTTTGCCTGATACATTGCCGTATCCGCATCGCGCATCATATCTTCGGCGGTCTGGTGTTTGATCGTGTTGTGCAGAATGCCGATGCTCGCCGAACTGTAAATTTCGTGTCCGCCGAGATTAAACGGCTGGGCGAATTTTTCCTGAATGCGTTCGGCGATTTTGATTACTTCCGCCGGTTGATAATTTCCTTCGACCAGAATCGTAAATTCATCGCCGCCCAATCGTGCGACCAGATCCTGCGGACGCAGACAATCGCGCAAACTCGCGGCAATTTCAATCAAAAGCTGATCGCCGTAAAGATGTCCCAAACTGTCGTTGATAATTTTGAATCTGTCCAGATCAATAAACAAAACGCAGACCTTATGCCGCCGGTCGTTTTGGACGGTCATCAAAGCCTGTTCGAGTTTTTGCAGAAAAAACGCCCGGTTCGGCAGTTTGGTCAGAGCGTCGTGAGTTGCTTCATACTGCAATTTTTCCTGGGCGAGTTTTTTGTCCGTAATATCCTGAATCTGAAAAATCATATTCGGATGCTCGGATTT
>CAYUGW010000300.1:0-5642 GCA_964444245.1 uncultured Blastocatellaceae bacterium
TTCCGCTAAGATCGGAAGATCGCCGAGCGCGAATTTCAGAGTGCTGAACAAATCCATGCCGGGAACATTTACCCATTCCCCGTTTTCCGCCGTCAAGTCTCCGCCAGGAACTTCCCAACTCGCCGCAAAACCGCGAAAATGATCGATTCGCAGAATATCAACCGTTTTCAAAGTAAATTTCACGCGGTCAATCCACCATTTAAAACCCTCGGCGCGCGTTTTGTCCCAGGCGTAGATCGGATTTCCCCAGAGCTGTCCGGTTTTCGAAAAATAATCCGGCGGAACGCCCGAAACGACTTTCGGCGTTCCGTCTTCGTTTAACTTAAATTGCGACGGATTGCGCCAAACATCCGCCGAATCGAACGAAATAAAGATCGGAACATCGCCGATAATTTTAATTCCCTTGCCGTTCGCGTAATTTTTCAGCCGCGACCATTGTTTAAAAAAGAGGAATTGATAAAACTTCTGTGCCAGAACTTCTTCCACCAATTCGTCGTGAGCTTTCCGGAGCGCGTCTTCATTTCTTAAACGCAGAGGTTCGTCCCATTCGAGCCACATTTTCTGATCCTGCGTGCGTTTGATCGCCCGAAAAAGCGCGTAATCTTCGAGCCACCACGCGATCGTTTGCGTAAATGTCTCGAACGAACCGCGCAAATTGAGGCTCGCCGCTGCCCGAAAACGCTCGTAAGCCTTTTTAAGCAAAGCATTTTTCCAACCGATGACCGCACCGAAATCAACTCTGCCTTCGGGAAAATCAGGCTTTTCATCAATTTCTTCCTGCGTCAGAAGTTCTTCTTCGACCAGAATTTCCGGCGAAATCAGATTCGTATTTCCCGCGAAAGCCGAAAAACATTGATACGGCGAATCGCCGAAACCGGTCGGTCCCAATGGCAAAATCTGCCAGTAGGTTTGTTTTGCCGAAGCCAGAAAATCAATAAATTTGTAAGCATTTTTGCCCAGATCGCCGATGCCGCAGTCGCCCGGAAAAGATGTCGGATGCAGCAGAATTCCGCCCGCTCTTGGAAAATTCATAATTTACTCTTAATTATTTAGAAACCGACCTTTTATAAAAAAACCGTAACTATTTAAGTCTTTGATTATTAGTGAAAAAGTTTAAAAGTGAAAATGCGAAAAAGTTTTTGGTGTTTTCGTGTTTTGGTTTTAGGAAAAACAGGAAAACCTTTATTTTGAGCTAATTTGTCTGCAAATTAATAGAAACTTTTTCACTTTTAAACTTTTTAACCTGCCTCTGCAATCTATCCTAATCAATTACAAAATATCTTTTAAGTCCCTTTTATTCAATTCATTACAGGATTTAAAAAGGAATCGGCAAGCTCGCCGACCGATTTTCCGCCCATCCAGGCTTCGATATCGGCGATCTGATGTTTATTCTGCGGCGGCGTAATCCGTGCGCCGTCGGCAAAATAGATAATCGTCATCACTTCGCGCGTTTTTTCCGCCGAATTGTTTGCGCCTGCGCTGTGAATCGTCCAGCCGAGATGAAATGTCGCATCGCCCGCTTTCATTGCATCGGGTTGAAAAATCGGAAAATCGTTTTCGGCGATATATTTATCATAGATTTCTTCGCTTTCATCGGAAATCTCGAGGCTGCGAATCGCGCCTTTTTTGTGCGAACCCGAAGCAAATCTAATCATTCCGGTTTCTTCAACAATATCAACGAGCGGCATCCACATCGTAATCGTTTTTTCGGTATCCAATGCCCAATAATACTGATCTTGATGCCACGGCGTTTTGCCGCCGTTCGGCTCTTTAAACAACGCCTGATCGTGATAAAGCCTGACTTTTTCAACGCCCAGCAGATCGGCGGCGATTTGCGCGAATTTTTTCTCGAAAACAAACTTTTTCACTTCTTCATCGCGTTGCCAAAGATTCGTAATCTGCAAAAATGCTCTGCCGTAAGTATCTCTTTCTTCAAGACTTCGCGTTTCTCTATTGTATTTATAAGACGCATTTTTGATTGCCGGCTGAAACCTTTCTATTTCAACCGGATCAGCCACACCGCGAAGCAAAATATGTCCGTTTTGCCGGAAATCCGCGATATGTTTATCTGTCAAAACATAATGTTGTGAAAGTTTTGTTTGCATCGTTTTTTTACCGGATAATTTATCCATTCCCGCGTCAATTCAAACATTTCCTGCACATCGGCGGTTTTTACCGTTTTTGTAAATTTATTCGCCGCATCGCCCGAAAAACCGCCCGGAAAATCTTTTATGTTATCGTGATCGTGTCCGCCGGTCATCGGAATTTCCTTGCTGTAGATACATCTTACCAAATTTGTATATCATTTTAACAAATTTAGAAAAAAAGGCTTGAAACAAAGTATTTTTGTCATCCAAGCTTTTGAGTAGAGCGATTTTTAAGTTTTCTGCAATATTTCAAATTTCAGATTTCAAAGTTCAAACCGAATTAAAAGGTTTCGGTCAAAAATCATTATAAGAACATTTATTAATCGTTCTGTGTAAATACTCTGTAATTTAAGTCTTTTGATAATTTGAAATTTGAAATCTGAAATCTGAATTTTCAGAGCATTAAAATACGAACAGACAATATTATTATTTCAAGACTTTACAGATAAAAAATTTTGCAAGAAAATTATGATAAGAGGAATTTCGATGCTGAAAAATTTTATTTTATTCATATTAATTTCGTCATTTGCGTTTGCAACCGCCGGCGCACAAAACAAACCGTCCGAACAGACCACGCCACAGACCGAAGAAAAGTCTGTCAAAAAAGCCAACACGCGCCCCGAAAAAAGTGAACCGAAGGAAAAATTCGACGACGCGGACGTGAAAACGATGGCAAGCCAATGCGTCAGACTCGAAACCGAACAAGGAAATATCGAACTGGAAATGTTTCCCGAAAGTGCGCCGGAAACCGTCAGAAATTTTCTGAATCTGACCGCACTCGGAGCATTTGACACAACCGCATTCAGCCGAATTGTTCCCGGTTTTATTGTTCAGGGCGGAAATATCGCCACGCGCGAAACCAGTACAAACGAACTAACCCGCCGTGCCTATCGGATAATTCCCGATGAACCGAACCAGATCAAACACGAACGCGGCATCGTTTCAATGGCACGCGGCGACGAACCGAACACCGCATCGAGCAATTTTTTCATATTAGTCGGCAGCGGCAGCCATCTCGACGGAACTTTCGCCGCATTCGGTCGCGTAACGAGCGGAATGGAAATTATCGATGCAATAAATAAAATGTCCGTCGATGGCGACAAACCCGAGAAACCTGTAAAATTAAACAAAGCAATCGTTTTTCCATGCCCGGTCTAAGCTCGACTTTATCCATTTTTTCAAAAACTTTTGAAGGCTGGTTTAACTGATTTTTAAGTTACGAAAGTTTCGGGTTTTCACGCCCGTGACCTATTTTTATTAAACGTTCGTCGAAAAAACGCTTCAAATTCTCCAGCGAATGCGCACTCTGTTCAGGCGAAGCGGATTGATTATCTGCCGCCGCACCGTAAATTTCCCTTAATACTGTTTCTATAATCAGCGATTTAGGAACGGTCGAAAATTCTTCACCGCAAAAATTCCAGACGCGGCAAAAGGTTTATGTGCCGCTCAAATTACTGCACGACGAGCAATAATTTTCCCGGACTTCGAGTGCCGCGTCGCGCCCGTTAATCCGAATCGTCGGCGAGCTGATAAAATTGTTTTCTAATGCCTGCTCGTAAGATTCGATATGAGTTTTCTTCAAATTGACTTTCACGCCGGGTGATTTCAAAACTTCCGAAACTTCGGCTAAAGCCTCTTCGAGATTCTTCTCCGTGCCTTTACACATTTCACAAACATTCAGATCGAGATATAAAAACTCGATGTTAATTTCTCTGGCGCTTTCACGCGCCGATAATTTTTCTTCCGAACCGGTGTTTGTTTCTGCATAACATCCGCATCCGCCTCATTACTTATTCGCTTATTAATAAACGCCTTGATCCGGTTTCTCGATTCGTTCCAGATTTGAGAAACAACTTCCGCACTTTGTTCGCTCTTGGCATTTCTCCTTATAAACTCGCCTTACGCTCCTTTGACGGCAAACACTTTTACGCTTGCCGCGTAATCGTTGACGTTGTAGCGACGAAGCAGTTCGGCTAAATCAGTGTGCAGCCCGGTATCCGTTATGCTCTCCGGTGCAGGCAAGCAGCAGCCGGAATCAAGCGTCGGTAAAGGTTTCGATTCGCTTCCGATCTGCGTCATCGCCGGCGGACAGCAGCCCGCTTGATTCTCGACTTTCGCGTAAGCATTGAGGTCGGAGCCTGTATCAATGACTTCAACGCCGGAAAATCCTGCTTTCGATAATCCGCTTTGGTAATCTTCGACGGAGATTGCGCCGCTAATACAGCCGACATAAGCCATCAGGTCGCCCGCGAGTTCGGCGGGCAATTTTTGTTTGAGCGCGATGTCGCTCACCGCCAGTCGTCCGCCGGGTTTTAAAACGCGCGCGATTTCACGAAAGACCGCCGGTTTATCGGTCGCCAGATTGATAACACAGTTGCTGATCACACAATCTACCGAATTGTCCGGCAGCGGCAGTTTGTCAATCGTTGCCAGATGAAATTCGACATTCTCAAAACCTTTACCATCGTTTCCTTTTGCTGCGTTTCGCCGCGCCAGGTCAATCATTTCGGGAGTCATATCAATTCCGATAGCTTTTCCGGTCGCTCCGACCTGCTGCGCGGCTAAAAACACATCCAGACCGCCGCCCGAACCGAGATCAACGACCGTTTCGCCCGTCCGTAGATGAGCCGTCGCCGTCGGATTGCCGCACGATAAACCCATATTCGCTTCAGCGGGAATTGAAGATAATTCATCCTCGGTATAACCGAAGGCTTCGGCGACCGCACGCACGCCCTCATTTTCTGACGATAAATTGCTGACCGCGACCGATCCGTATTTTGACCGGACTGCTTGTTCTATTTTTTCAGACATTATCAACACCACCTTTTTTATAAAATTTCCATAAAGACATACGTTTATGCGTATATGCAGATTCAGATTAAAACTAATTCATCATATATGTCAAGCCGTATGAGTTTATGATATAATCTTTTTGGTTATGAAAAGAGAAATAAAAAAAGAAGATCTGTTTAATATGGAATTATTTTTCGCGGCGCTCTCCGATACTACGCGGCTGCGGCTGCTAAATTTAATGAGGGATGCGGAAGTCTGCGTCTGTTTTTTCGTTGAGGTAATCGGTACGAATCAACCGAAGATTTCACGTCATCTGGCATATTTGCGAAAAGCCGGCATTGTTGCCGTCCGGAGAGACGGGATCTGGGCGCATTACAGCATCATCGAACCTGAAAATGTTCATGCGAAAAAGGTTCTCCGCGAGATTTTGGAGTGGCTCGGAGAGGATGAGGGTATGCAGAAAGACTACTTACAGATGTTAAAGATGTGCTGCGCTCCGGTCAATCAGCAGCCTGTTACGATTCAAGGCGCACCGCAGCCGAAAAAAATCAGAGAGCCGGAGATGGTTTAATCTTTTCTTTTTTCTAGAATTTTTTCAACTCAAATACTTCCCCTTTTCGACTTTATAAACCCGGATAAGTCAGCAGTAGCAGTCTTGCCCGAATTACGCTACAAAAAAATTATTAGAAGCTATCTCAAAAA
>CAYUGW010000301.1:0-1210 GCA_964444245.1 uncultured Blastocatellaceae bacterium
ATCTTCTTGAGACTATGGTAATCTGTTGGATGTTTAGAAAAATCGGAGGGAAAACAAATGGAATGGTTTTCGACATTGACGCTGGCACTCGGTTCGGCTTGGACTTCCGGAATAAATCTTTATGCGACCGTGACGGTTTTGGGGCTTTTGCAGAAATTCGGTTTGAGCAATTTGCCGGGCGGTTTGGACGCGCTGGATAATTGGTGTTGCCGGATTTCTTTACGCGGGCGAATTCGTCGCCGACAAAGTATCATATTTTCCTGAATTTGTTTGGTTTCCGTATTTAACTGATATATAATGTCGGCAAAATTTGATTTCTTCTAAAATAAAATTATGAAAAAAAAATCTCAAATTCTGAGAATTTTTGTCAGCGCGTTCGGCATTTTTGGTATTCTCCTCTTTTCGGCGAACTCAGTATTTGCTCAATGCGGTAATTACTTTAAGACAAATTACAGCGCTGTTAACAAACTCGCAGTGCAGTTCAGTAGTGCTGTTAGGCTCGATGATTGGACCGGCGACGGTAGATCCGATTTATGGAACTTTCAATGGATCGGTGGAAGTTATAGTGTTGTGATTTATCCGAGTCAGCCGACCGGCTATTGGGATTGGGATAATCCGATTATCTATTCAACAACGATCAACAACCTTGCAGGTGATCTTCCGATTATAATTAAGGACTTCGATTCGGACGGAAGAATGGATATGTATCGGAAAAGCCAGGATGGTTTCCGAATTCATCGTAATACCGGAAACGGTTCTCTCACCGCATCTGACTTGTTTACCGATTCAGATGCTCCTTCTGCAAATTTTCTTATTGATTTTGTGGACATTAACGATGATAATTTACTCGATTGGCTGTATTCTATCCGCTTGGGAAGCAACCCGCACGAGGTTGAATTGAGATACCGACTGCAAAACTCGGATGGCTCATTCTCTAACAAAACCACCGTCCTCATAAGTTCGCCTGAAAACGGTTTATCTGGTTCTCCCAAGGCTCTTGGAGATTTTAACGGCGACGGTAAAATCGACATCATCTACAGCAACCTTATTAACAATACGAATCATTACGTATTGATTAAAAACATCGGCGGCGGGAATTTTGAAATCGGGACTCCTGTGGAATCCGACCTTTACGTACCCGGCTCTGACGGCGGGATCGGAGATTTTAATAATGACGGCCTAGATGATGTTTTGGTCTACCATGCTCCAA
>CAYUGW010000301.1:1220-5631 GCA_964444245.1 uncultured Blastocatellaceae bacterium
TCGATATTCTAAACAGAAACGCTATTTTCTACGGTCAGGCGGACGGAACTTTCAATCGCACTGAAATTTCCATAACCGGCGACCGTTTTTTTCCGGCGGAACTGAACGGTGACAATAATTTGGATATTATGGAAGCACAATTCGGGGAATCTTACACCACGCATATAAATGACGGCGCGGGCGGTTTTTCCCGAACCGTCTATCAGAGCGATTTTAGACCAACAGTCCTCTGGAAATTCGAAGATTTCAGCGGCGACGGAAAGACGGACTTTTATAACACCAACCCCCATACCCCGGTTATCAAAAATTTCTTCGGCGAGACGCTCCTGACGATAACGGGAAATATCTGTCAGCCTTTCGGCGAAACGAAAGCAGCGAATTTTGACGACAATGAGTACGCGGATTTAGTGATGTGGAATCCGGGTTCGGGCAATTGGTCGTTGAAAAACGCCAGATGGCACTTTAACGTTGATCCGATCACGAGAGTTTTTAATTGGGGTTCGGGCGCGCTCGGCGACGTTCCCGCACCCGGCGATTTCGACGGCGACGGGATTACCGACTATTCGGTTTATCGAAACAGCACGGGCATTTGGTATATATTCAGAAGTTCCGATTCTTCCTGGATGACTTATCAATTCGGGCTGACGGGCGACATTCCCGTGCCGAATGATTATGACGGCGGCGGCACGACAGACATTGCCGTATTTCGCCCCGCAGACGGAAATTGGTATATCTGGCTTTCCGAAACGCAGCAGTTTCACGCCCTGCATTTCGGCGCAAACGGTGACAAGCCCGTTCCGGCAGATTATGACGGTGATGGCAAAACGGATATCGCCGTTTATCGCCCGTCGGAAGGCAACTGGTATTACTTGAAAAGTTCGGACGGAAATTTTGCCGTTATTAAATGGGGAATCGAAACCGATATACCCGTGCCGGCAGATTATGACGGCGATGGCAAAGCCGATCTGACAATCTATCGCGACGGAACTTGGTGGATGTTGCGAAGCTCGAACAATTCGCCCGTCGCTATTCAATGGGGAACGACAGGCGATATTCCGGTGCCTGTTTACCGGAACTTAATTAGTGCTGATCCGACATTTTATCGCCCGTCGAATAATTCGTGGTATAACCTTGCCTATAGTACTTCGGCGGGAGTTCCTATCGGCGGAAGCGGAGACGTTCCGGTTTATTTCGGTTTGCCGAATAATTAAAATCGGAAATTATGAAATAAACTTTCAAGCTTCCGGTGGTGCTTCCGATCGGAGTCACCGCCTTTTTTTGTGATGCGGAAATTATGAAGCGTTTTTTGTTCAGGCAATGCCGGTCCCGGTTTGCTTTTTTTGAGTATTCGTCTTCAATCAAAGTTTTCAAAGATTACCGGTTTGAGCGGAAAACTTACCAAACGGAGATGCCGTCTCTATATGCTCGGCGAGCGTTAATTTGTGCAGTAACTTAATTTAACAAAAGGAGTAAAAGCAAATGGAATGGTTTTCGACATTGACCTTGGCACTCGGTTCGGCTTGGACTTCCGGCATAAATCTTTATGCGACCGTGACGGTTTTGGGGCTTTTGCAGAAATTCGGTTTGGGCAATCTGCCCGGCGGTTTGGATGTTCTCGATAATTGGTGGATTATCGGCGTTGCCGGATTTCTGTACGCGGTCGAATTTGTTGCCGACAAAGTTCCGTATATCGACAGCGTTTGGGACGTGGTTCACACCTTTATCAGAGTTCCGGCGGGCGCGATTGTCGCGTATTCCGCCGTCAGCGAAATGGACACTTCCGTGATGATTATTGCCACGCTGTTCGGCGGCGGACTCGCGCTTTCTTCGCACGGCACGAAAGCCGCCCTGCGCGCCGGAGCGAATCTTTCGCCCGAACCCGTTTCAAACTGGGTTCTTTCGATTCTCGAAGACATCATCGCTTTTGTCGGCGCGATTCTGGCGGTCTTTGCGCCGGTTATAATCGCCGTTATTTTACTGATTTTCGGAATTTTCTTTATTTGGTTTGCGCCGAAGGTTTTTCGGGCAATCAGGCGATTACTGCTCGGAATCCGCGCACTCTTTCGCGGCGAAGGCGTGAAGGCAGTGGCGCGAAAAGCCGGATAATCCCGGAGAGATTTTTTTATTCAGATTTTTTTTGTTAAACTAACCGAAGTAAAGAAAAAATCAAGAAAAACAAGGGAAAAGCGAAATATAGAATTTAAGATACGAGTTTGCCTGAAATAATATTGAGCCTGAAAAAGACCTGAATGAATAAATGGTTGAGAGATCACCTCGTTTGTCCGCGTGATAAACAGAAATTAGACTTACAAAACAACGAACTGACTTGCCCGAATAGACACATTTATCCGATTGTTTCCGATATTCCCGTAATGCTCGTCGGCGATGCGGATTCGACACACGGTTATATCGAAAAGACTTTGCAAAAAGTTGCGGAAATGCAGAATTCCGGTCAAACGGAAAACGATTTTGAACATATTCCGGATGACGAAACGACGATTGACGATTTTGTTCAAAAGGAAATTCCATATACTTCGGGAACTCTTTATTTTTCGATTCAAAACAAACTGACGCGGTACCCGATTCCCGAAACCCGTCTGTGGCAGGGAAACGGCGAAAGATTGCTCGACATCGGCTGTAATTGGGGACGCTGGTCAATCGCGGCGGCGCAGAAAGGTTTTCAGCCGATCGGACTCGATCCGAGCTTGGATGCTGTTTTAGCCGCCCGCAGAGTTTCCAGGCAATTAGGCGTTGAAACCGATTTTATCGTCGGCGATGCGAGATTTTTGCCCTTTGCCGATGATGCTTTCGACGTGGTTTTTTCCTACAGCGTTTATCAGCATTTGAGCAAGGAAAATGTCAAAACTTCGCTCGATGAAGTTAGGCGTATTCTAAAATTAAACGGCAAAACTCTGTTTCAAATGCCGAACAAATACGGCATCCGGCAATATCAGCAATATCGCCGACGCGGGTTTACCGAAGGCGAGGGTTTTGATGTGAGATATTGGACTCCCGCGGAACTTATTGAAACTCTCGAAAATAAAATCGGCGCAACGAAAATGACGACCGATTGCTATTTCGGTCTGGGAATTCAGAAAAGCGATGTTGATTTGCTGCCCGTAAAATATAAAGCGATTGTCTATTCATCGGAGTTTTTAAGAAAATTAAGCGGCATCATCAAACCTCTGACAAAGGTTGCCGACAGCGTTTATCTCGAATCTGTAAATCAAAAAAAATCTTAAGTTTTTAATAAATTAATGAGCGTAATTTTAGGAATAAATACAAACCACGCGGGATCATCTGCCGCGATTATCGTTGACGGCGTGCCGGTTGCGGCAATTGCCGAGGAAAGATTAAATCGAATCAAATATTACGCGGGTTTTCCGAAACTTTCTATTTTGAAGTGTCTGGAAATCGCCGGAGTGAATTTTTCGGAAATTGACGCGGTTGCCGTCGGGCGCGATTCTTCGGCGAATCTGCACAAAAAACTCGAATTCGCCCTGAGAAATCCTTCAAAACTCCTTAATCTGGCAAAAATCCGCAGTAAAAGCAAAACCTTCGACAATCTGAAAACCCTGATTTCCAAAGAATGCGAAGTTGACGAAGCGCATTTGAAATTCAAATCATACAATATCGAGCATCACCTGGCGCACACGGCAAGTGCTTATTTCGCATCGGATTGGGAACATTCCGCCGGAATTACGATTGACGGCTCGGGCGATTTTGTTTCGTGTCTTTTATCGGAATGCATCGGCGACGAGATTCGCCCTTTGCAGAAAATTTTCGTGCCGCATTCGCTCGGCACTTTTTACACGGCGGTCTGCCAGTTTATCGGTTACGGAAAATACGGCGACGAAGGAAAAGTTATGGGACTCGCGCCGCTCGGCGAAAACACTTACGCGGATTTTTTCGATAAAGTTTTGATTCCGACAAAAAAAGGTTTCGAGCTGAATCCCGATTATTTTCTCCCCTTCGGCGCAAATCAGGGAATGGAAATCAACGATAAAGGCGAAATGGTCGTTCATCGGCTTTATTCGGATTTATTTATCGAAAACCTTGGTGCGCCGCGCGAGCCGTATTCGGAAATTACCGGGCGCGATGAAGATATTTCGTTCGGTTTGCAGCAGATTTTCGAGAGATTCTATATGCATCTTTTGAATCTTCTGCACGAAAAAGTTCCGACCGAAAAAGTTTCGATGGCTGGCGGCTGCGCTCTCAACAGCGTGGCAAACGGAAAAATGCTGCTCGAAACGCCTTTTCGGGAAACCTGTATTCAACCGGCGGCGGGCGACGACGGTTTATCGCTCGGCGCGGCACTTTATGTGAGCAATTCCGTTTTGAAAGAAGGCAGACGCTGGAAAATGGAAAATTCTTATTTGGGCAATGAATTCAGCGATTCTTTTATCAAATC
>CAYUGW010000302.1:0-5614 GCA_964444245.1 uncultured Blastocatellaceae bacterium
CTATCCGGCAGCGGCAAAATCGTTTGTTGATAAATTGTTTGGACATTTTGCATATCAAACTCAATAATAACATTATTCTTAAATGGTGAAAATAATAAAAATCCGGAGATATTATATCTCGCTTGATTCCAAACAAATGCTTGTAAATAAATCAGGGGATCAAGACACGTTGGTCTAGCGGAAAGTAATTTTAAAGATGTTTTAAAAATAACTTTAAAACATCTTTAAATGTTGGAATACTTCGCTTTTTACCATCTTACAATTTTGTGCTATACAATTTTGTGGTATAGATGAAAATGTCGGAAACGATCGCTCTGTTTGAAACGGAAATCACAGCCGGGCGGCAGATGAATGAAATTAAAAAAGCGAGACAAAGAAGAGTGAAGTTCGGAGCTTGAGAAGAAACTCTCCTGTCGCGTTAATGATACTGAATACTGAAAAAGATTACTCACGCGGAAGAAGCAGATAAATGAATCGCAATGAAAAAATATGAGGAAACCCGGATAAAATTCCTTACAGTTATCAACATTTATACGGCTTTTTATCCGGGCAGGCAAAATTAGAAAATCGGGTATAATCGGGTATAAAATCGAGTATGGGTTGAAAAAAGTTTATCGTTCGCCGCGAATCTCCTCAATCATTTCGATCCATAAATTAAAAGTCGAACGATGCCTGATATTATCTTCTAAATACACCCGTAACTCGTCATCGTATCTTTGTTTGAAGATTTCTAAATCAAGCGGGACATTTTGTGCTAAATACAGCATATCTTCCCGGTCATGCTCTAAATTACGTTCCAATTTTGAAAGTGCCAGGTCGTATGGATCTAAAGCAAAGAGCTTCAATTTATTGAATTCCCCCGGAAACATTTCGACTAGACGATCCTCGTAATTATCAGGAACGGTAACTATTTTTACCGGGTCTAAATATACGCCGTATTTTTTGTAGAGAGTTTTTCCTTCTCCCGCTAATTCATATAGTTTTACGTCGCTTTTCCAGGGAATACAACAGATGAAATCCAGGTCAGACGTTTCTCGCTTCAGGTTATAGAGCATCGCAATGACAAAACCGCCAATGCAATGAAATTGGGTTTCCTCTTCCAATGCGGCGTCTATTTCGGTCAAAAAGGATTTCCAGGGTTCAGGGATTTTATTTAACATATCTCAAACGGTCAGCCGACAAATCGGATATTATATTCCAGTGTTCTGCTTCTGCGGAACGATTCTGCAAAATCCAACGTTTTTCCGCTCCGGTCATATTTTGACGACAAAGTGTGTCTTCTTTGACCAGACGGGATTTTTCCAGTTCATCCAGCCGGCGTTTGAATTCGGCGGCTTTTTCAGTATCACCGGATCTTTCCGCCAGCTTGCTGGCGAGTGAAGTCAAAAAGCCGAGCCGATTCTGCAGGTCATTGAGTTTAGCGGCATCAACCAGGTTTTTCCATTCCATGTCGGGAAACTGAAGCAGAAGCCAAGGTAAGGCTTCAACAAGGCGTGCTTCTAAATTGTCGGCGCCTAATGCCGATACCAGGACTTCTACCGGATTTTTTAACTCTGATGCTTTAACATGCGAGTAGCCCGGATATCTGTATGCGGCTAATTGCTTTACGAACTTTTCGTTGGTTGCCGGACGCACGTTTTTGAGTTCTTTTTCGAGCGGCAAAGCCGTCGGCGGCATCTTAAATAGATTGACGGCTTTTCTGGCTATTTTATTTGTTAAAGGACGCTTTCCTTTTTCAAACAGCGAAAAATAAGCCTGAGAAACACCAAGTTTTTTGGCAGCCTCGATCTGCGTCAGTCCAAGTTTTTTTCTTGCCGTTTGTAATGCTTTCCCGTTCATAAAAGTATTCCCGAATATAATTATACGAGTTTATAAGTTTTATTACAAACTTTGTCATATTATGCTTGTAAACTTCTAAAGGATAACAGTTTCCTAATTTTCAGTTTTTGAGATATTTAATGCGGAAGTTTATTTTAGTGCTTATTTCAACATTATTAATGTATTTAACGAAACAAAAATAAACTTATGTTTTGTATCAAAACTATCAGCTTTAGTCTCATATTTTGACTATGAAACATAAATTTCTGTTGAAAATTTGTTGTTAATTCGCTCCACTATTTTATAATTAAAGCGAATATGCAACAATTATGAATTTATCCGAAAGAATACTCAAAATTGCCGAAGAAAATCGAATTTGTCTATTTCAGCTTCAATTTCATCAGGATTTATGTAAAACCCCAGCAGATTCGGTTTGAGAATAGATTTGATCGTGCTTTTGCCGGAACCGTTCGGACCGGCAAACATCCGTAATCTGGACGTGTTTTCTAATAAATTCATTTTTTTATAACGAATTTGCGTTTATCGGCTTTGATGTGAGGTTCGGTTTTTTGAATAAATTTTCGCGTTCCGTCCGGAAAAACTTCAACAATTTCGCCATTCTCGGAAACAAGGACGCTGCTGCCCGAAGCTAAGGCTTGCCGGTAAGCGATTTTAGTCGCGGCGGCGGCGAGTTCGGGAATTTGCTGTTCCAGATAATCAATAACTTTTTCGTTATTTTTCATAGTTCAGAGTATAGCACCAACATATTTTTTTGAAAATACTATCACTTTTTAAGCTCGCTGATTGTGTGTTAAAAACAAAAGAGTTTCCGAATTTTGCATTAAATACAACCTTCAAAAAAGATCGGCAAAATTACCGGCAAAAATAAGACTTTCCGGTGACATAGTTTTTCTGCTATATTATTGCAAAGCCTGTTTTTATCGTTTATTAAAAACCGGCAAAATAATCGGCAAAATGTATTCGTCAATTACCCAATTTGAACCTCTCTTTCCGGCGCGAATCGGCGAGTTGGAAGATCTTGCCCGGGAAGTCGTTGCTGCGTCAGCCCGGCTCGAAGGCAGACTTGCGCCCGTCGTATTGGAAGAGATCAAAAAACTTCTGCGCGTCATTAACAGCTATTACAGCAACCTGATCGAAGGACACAGCACGCACCCGATTGATGTCGAACGCGCGATGCGCAACGATTATTCATCCAACCGCGACAAACGCGATTTGCAGATCGAAAGCCTGATTCATATCGAAGTGCAGGAAAAAATCATTGAGCGTTTAAGCCGGGAGCCGGAAATAAATGTTGTTTCAAAAGATTTTCTGCTGTGGATTCACGAAAATTTTTATGAAAAACTGCCTGAAAGTCTGCGTTATATAAGCGGCGGCAGCGGCGAAACGGCTTTTGTCGAAGCCGGAAAACTGCGCGAACGGGTCGTCGAAGTCGGTCGTCATTTGCCGCCCGTGCCGGAATCGCTCGATGCTTTTCTCAAAAGATTTGAGGAAGTCTACAATCCGGCGAAAATGCACGGTTTGCGCCCGATCGTCGCACTGGCGGCGGCGCATCATCGTCTGATGTGGATTCATCCTTTTTTAGATGGCAACGGGCGCGTCGCAAGGCTTTTTACCGATGCTTATTTTACAAAGATCAATCTTGGCGGCTACGGTTTGTGGAACGTCAGCCGCGGACTTGCGCGGCGGCGCGACGATTACCGGGCGTTTCTGGCAGCGGCGGATTTCGAGCGCGAAAACGATCTGGACGGGCGCGGGAATTTGTCCGACCGGACATTAACCGAATTCTGCCGTTTCTTTCTCGAAATTTGTCTCGATCAGGCTGAATATATGAATAACCTTCTCTCACTCAATAATTTTCTTGACCGGCTTGAAAAATACGTCGCCCTGCGAAACGCGGGACTGATCGCCGGCGACAAAGGCAACTCTCTGCCGCCGCTCCACACGCGCACGGCGGAAGTGCTGAAAACGCTGGCAATAAAAGGAGAAATGCCGCGCGGCGAAGTTTCGCAAATCATCAAGATGAGCGAACGCACAGGGCGCAATATCTTAAAGGAATTACTCGACGAAGGATTAGTTCTTTCACGCTCTGAAAAAGGCGTAGTCCGCCTCGGCTTTCCGGCAACAGCCGCGGGTTACTGGTTTCCCGATCTATACCCGAATGAATCACGCCGCTAAAGTTTTGCAGGTAATTTACAAAACATATTTGGCTGAAAAAGATTATCATTTGTTGATCGCAATTCGATAGTTGTTCCTGTGCCGACCTCATTTCCGCCGATGTCCAGCCAAAAATCTCCTGCTCCACGAATACTGATGGTCAGATTTTGTCCTCTGCGATCACCGACAAAATAAGAGCGGCTGTCACCGCGGCTAAGAGTACCCGTAACAGTTGCCGATGATTTCCCGTGTGCAAAACGAATCCGCGTCTGCGAAAATGTTATCGAATTCATCATTCCGATTATCATCAAAATCGCAAAAATCTTGACCATGAAAATTTTATTTATAAAGTAGAATTAAAAAGCAAGTGTTTTTTTCACACTTACTTCTTGCGTGGGACGGGGATTAAAATTACTTAATCGCGGTTTCCATATAAAAAGAGTTCAGCCATTTACCATCGCGTTTAACATAAATTGACGTTACCCGAACGCTTGTTGGATTTTTTTCTCCGCCACACACTGCATTTTGGTTTCCTGTAAAAGTTATTAGAGCCACATTTTTATCAAGCATTCTAAATTTAAAATCATCAAGCGAATAGCTTTTGACATCACACTCACTGTAGCCTTTAATTATCTGTGCTTTATCAAATACGCCGCCGGAATTAACGCTTAAAGCATCATCTGCAAGATTTTTTTGAAACCAAGAACTGTCTTTATTTTTCCACGCATTCCATGCCGCTTTTTCCAACGCAATGATCTGCGATTCAACCGAATTATTTCGGTTTACAGATTTTTCCTGTGCGGGAGGTTTTGCTCCGGGCGGGACAAGCCATAATTTGACTTCCGCCGTTTTTTCGCCTTCTCCAGTCTGAAAAACGACATTTTTCATATCGAATGCACGCATTTTGAGATAGCCTTTTATCTCTTTTTCTGCGGAAGAACGGAAAGATTTGCTGCCTTTAATGCTGATGTAACCTTTTGCCGACGGCTTGTTTTGCATTTCGACTGTAAAGTTATCAACCCGTGCCATCATATCTTCACGATTTGTGTAACTGAACGAATCAATCATTATAGATTCCACCTCTTGTGCGAAAGAAGAAACAGCAAATAATTGTAAAAGAATTGTCACGATAAGTAGTGTTTTGATTTTCATATTCTTTTTCTCCCTTAAATCTAAACCCATTTTTAGTAGGGCATGGTGAAAATAAGGACGAGCATTACGCTCGCACCTTCTTTCAAATATCGTTTAGCCGTCGCTTCAACGATTCCGCCCGTTGCTACCGTGGCTTAACTCGAACTCAAATTTAATAATATTTATTTCTTAACAATGGTAACTATCAAAGGCAAAATAATTGCCCCAACTGCTGATGCTAACAATGCAACGAGAAAATCAGGTCCGTCACCAACTAAAGCCTTCCCAAAAATAAGTAGAAGTATTCCTAAAATAAAACTTCCCGCGATGCCCAAGCCTATAGTCAACCCGGAGCCTAAAGAACTTCGACCTTGCATAAAAGAATTAACCATAAATCCTCCGACAGCTCCGAAAATAACAAATGCGATCAAAAATAACATAAATTTTCTCCTTTATTTTACCTATTCTAATTTCTGCTTTTCTTTTTATT
>CAYUGW010000303.1:0-5610 GCA_964444245.1 uncultured Blastocatellaceae bacterium
GTGTTTGAAATCCTAAAACATTCACGGGCATCACTTCGGTTATTTTCCAATAGCTTTGGTATTCTTCGCGCAGGGTTTCATCTTGCGGCGTGAAAAGATAGAAAGGTTTGTTAGGTTCGATTTCCGTCCAATCGGTTGTGGAAATATCGTTATCGTTAAGATATTTATATTTTCCGCCCGTCAATTCTTTTTCATTATTTACATTTTCCGTGCGGATTTCACGAACGCCGTAAAGATGTTTATGAAAAACTTTCGCGGCGGTCTTTGATGTTCGGTCTTCGGTTTTCGATTGTTTTTTAACGAAAATTCCGATTGAAACGCCTTGCTGAATGTCGAAAACATTTTCGTCTTTCGAGCCGTCCGGCGATTTCTCTTTCTTTTTCGAGTTGCCGTGTAAATCCAAAACGTAAATTTCATCAAAAGATTTCATCAAAGATTGGCGCATTCCGCGAAATGTCGGATTGTCCAAATAGCCGTGATTAGTTACAAAAGCCAATATACCGTAGCCGGTTTGGTCAATTCGCCATTGTGAAAAACGTATGAATTTAACGTAATCATCATTAAGCCATTTCGGGTTTCTTTCGCCTAAGGGTTTTCCGTCAACCATAAAATAATTATCGGTCGGTTTATCATTGAGCGAATCCGAACCGCGCAAAAGATCGTTTATCCATTTTCCCGTGTTTGCCGAATGCCCTGAATACGGCGGATTGCCGACAATAACCATTACGGGTTTATCTTGCTGAATTTCGCGCCCGGCTGTTGCTTCATTATTGATAAACGCGGAAAAATGATCGGCGTTTTCTTCTTTCAGCGCGATAAAATCAAGCGTGTTATTCAGATAAATTCTTAATCGTTCGTCCGTGTCGAATTTATAGCCTGTTTCTTCAAGCAATAAACCTAATTTGAGATGTGCGACAGCATACGGCGCAACCAACAATTCAAAACCGAAAAGACGCGGTAAAAGGTGCGCGGAAACGTATCCGTCCCACATTCCTTTGTTTCTTTCGAATCGCCCGGCAATAGATTTAATGATGTTGTAAAGAAATGTTCCCGTTCCCGTTGCCGGATCGAGAATCAAAACTTTGTGTGTTCCGTCTTCTAATTTTGACGAATCCGCCAAACCTTTCGGCAAACCGAAATCATCCTGCAAAATTTTATCCACACTTCGGACAATGTAAGAAACGACGGGTTCGGGTGTGTAATAAACGCCGCGTGTTTCTCTGAGTTTCGGATCATATTCAGCCAGAAAGGTTTCGTAAAAATGAACAACCGGGTCTTCCTGCCGTGTTCGTTTGCCGAAATCTTGAAGGATTGCCGAAATATCGGAACGGTTCAAAAGTTCGGCTAAATCGTCAACCGCCCAGGTTATTCTTTCGTCAAGATGTATTCCGGCGATGCGATCAAACGTATCACGCAGAAACGGGTTTGTTTTCGGCAGAAGATATGCGGCTTTTTGCCGTGTAAAAGGTGGTTTGGTATCGAAACAACGGGCTGTAAAAAGACCATATGCAATCGTTTGAGAATACATATCGGCAAATTCAGTTACGTTCAGATTCGGTAAAAGCGATTTCTGAAAACTTTCGAGCTGATCGTGCAAAGTGTTAGCTTTTGAGGTTTCTTCATCTGCCAAAGCCTTTTCAATTGTCTGCCGGATAAGCCTTGTAATTGAAGCCATACGCTTGGCAAGCTCTTTCGGCGTGGCAACGGTCGGAACTTCTTTAGTTAGAAATTCCTTTATTAAATTTGTAAATTTTGTTTCGGCATCTGCTATCGGATGCAACTTTCCGGGCGCGTCAAATTCGGCAAGTTTGATCGTTTGGACAATTTCACCGTGAACATACCAACGAAATTCAAGGTAGTTCGTCAAAATCAGATTGTTAAGCGAATCTTTGTATTTTTTGAGTTGCTCTTTTTCCCGTTTGTCGAGTTTGTCTAAATCCTTGCCAACGTCTTTTGCTTCAATATAACCGAGCGGAATTTCACGCTTTCGGATAATGTAATCCGGTGCGCCGAAAGTTCGCCTTTTCGGTTCGTTTAAGGCTTGAAACTCGTTGCCAAAGGATTGAATCAGACTTATTAAAGCGTGTCTATATGTGTGTTCGGTGGCAATCTGAGATTGAAAGGATTTCTCGATCTCTTTGAGATAAGTGTTGAAGTCAATCATTAACTTTTTCCTTTACCTGTTTGAAATTTCGATCTCACGTCCATTTGAAGAGTATTTTTACTTCGATTTACCGGCTTGGAATTTAACCCATTCCGGTAAGAATTCTAACCAGGCTGTTGCACAACGCTTTTTGAAATAGCCGCTTCCGTCCTCGTCAACGTAAACCGCCTGGGAGCCGTATGAAGTCATTCCGGTTTCGACTTCGACTTCTCCATATGGGACTTCATAAGCAAAAATTCTGCCGTTGATTTCGAAAGTCGTAAATTTTTCGATCCTGTAATACTTCTCGACTTTTCTTAAATCATCAGCTATCTCATTATTAAACTCTTCCAATTGCTCTGCCGTCATAGGACAATCTTCTATTTCTTTAAATCGTTCTGATTTTAATTGATGCCGCTTTGTCTGAACCGTTACGCCTTCGATTATTGCCGGCTCGGCGTTTATTACCTTCCAAACATTGGCATTAAAAACCGGAACGCCCCATTCCCGCGTTAAGATTTTTTTAGGCTTTGAATTTCTATCGATTTTATAAACCGTTGCTTTAATTCGAGCAGATTTTATTGCTTTGGCGGCATTAAAATCTTTGGCTGTCCATTTTGTTCCGTCTTCAAAATCAACTTCTTTTATACGGAAAACCAGTGGTTCGCCTTCGATTGTCACTCCCATACTTTGTAAGGTTGATTCGCCCGGCATTAGTTCTTCTACCCGAATTAGCGAGTCTCTTTCATCCTTAATACCTGAATCTTTTTCCGCAGGTTTGTGAAATGTATATTGCTTAACTTTCTTTTTGCTAATATTTTCAATGTAATAAGTGATTATCAAATTAGGCACACTATAATGTTTATTTGCAGGCTTAATAGTTGCCGACACATCTCTTATTAAAAGCGGCGAATCCGGTTGCGATTCAATGACAAAGGTTCTCTGTTCAGCTTTCTGACTGTAACCCGATAAAGTTAAACCTAAAGTTAGTAGAGTTACCCCAAGATATAAAAGATAATGTCGCATATTTAATTCTCCGAGATACAAAGTTTAATTGAAAGGAGAATGAATAACAACTTTTTTTTTAAGTAGTAGATTACTAACATTTTGTTGCTGAAATGATTTTTAAGAATGGTTAGAATTAAGTCCAAAATCAATATTGTCGCGGTTCAATATCTGTGTGAAAAGTTCAATTCAGTTAGAACAAAATCATTCGATACAGGAATTGCCTGATAATCCCTATGCAATTCTTTGCAAAATACTATAAAAGTACATCAAACGCTTTATTCATCGGTGCAATTCATAAAAAAATTTATTTACAGCACTCTTCATAAAATTTTCTGCCGGGGCAAAATCGGCGAATAAGAAAAAAATCTCTTTTTCTCAAACATATCTGAAATGACACCAAAAAGTTGTTTTCCTATCATTTCGACCTTTTTTAGCTTTTGATTCGTAAGAAAGCTTTTCCGATTTTCGTGTTTTGGCACTTTTATTGTTGATTTGTGCAACTATGCTTCTAATATCGCTTTCGATATTTTTAGGTTTTTCAATTATTTCGTCTGAATCAGCGGGATTAATCCAACCCATAATTTTTTCCTCTTTTTTTTCAACTTAAAAATCTATAAAAAATTAAACCGTCAAAACCGGAATTATTTTTCTCTTTATAAAGTTATGTCGAAATCCCCTAAATCATTACAAAACAAATTCTCCGGAATTCATCTAAACTATTTATTTCTATCGGCTTAATCAATTTATTTTTTTTCGTTAATTTCAATAATTTTTGATCGGAGAAATTGGAAGACGATTGTTTTGATATGAATTTGCAACGATGCAGGTTAATAACCTGAACCGTCATTTTCTATTTAAAAAAGTAAATTTTTCTTTTAATTTTCTAACAAACAATTTATTATTGAACGGGTTTTATTCAAAATCGGTCAAATTTACACAAAATATTTTTTCCCTTCTCAATTATTTAATATGTTTAATGGAACTTTTGAAACAATCACGGGTTTGCCTGTCTTTTTCGGTTATATTTTTTTCTTTATCATCGGCGCGGCGGTCGGCAGTTTTTTAAATGTCGTCATCCACCGCGTTCCAAGGGAAGAATCGATTGTTTTTCCGAATTCGGCGTGTCCGAAATGCGGCAAGGCGATCAACTCTTTTGATAATATTCCGGTTTTGAGTTGGCTGATTCTGCGCGGAAAATGCCGCAACTGTAAAAGTCCGATTTCGCCGCGGTATCCGGCGGTCGAACTTCTGAATGCGCTTCTTTTCATACTGGTTTTCTGGCAAATCGGCTTTAACCCGTTTTTGCCGGTTGCTCTGATTTTCGTTACAACAATCGTTGCGCTGATCTTTATCGATGCGGAACATATGATTCTGCCTAATGTGATAAATTTTCCGCTGCTTTTTTTCGCGCTTCTGGTTCGTATTATTTTTCCGATTTTTTTCAGCGCGGAGTATTTTTCCGACCTCAGAATTTATCCGCTCAATCAATTCGGCGGTTTGCCCGTCTGGGCAATTTCGCTGATCGGTGCAATTCTTGGCGGACTGGTCGGCGGCGGCTCTCTGTGGCTGGTCGGGAAAATCTGGAAACTACTCAGAAATGTTGATGCGATGGGTTTGGGCGACGTTAAGATGATGTTCGCCGTCGGCGCGCTGCTCGGTTGGCGACTCGTCTTTTTATCGATTTTTATCGGAGCTTTTACCGGCGCGATTGCCGGAATTTTCGTAATTTTCGGGCAGAAGAAAAAAGACTTTCAGGCGCAGATTCCGTTCGGGATTTTTCTCGGAATCGGTTCGATCGTTGCGCTGCTTTTCGGTGAACGGTTGATTAATTGGTATGTAACTAATTTTATTCCTTAAAACATACGGCTGATTATTTCACTTTTACAGCTTTTTTCAGGCAATTTTGCGAGCAAAAAAAACTGTTCGAATCACTATTTAAAGCTGTTGTTTGCGGAATCCAAGTTCCGCAATCTCTGCATTTTACGAGCGGAACTTCCCTTAAATTCTCCTTATTGTTTATTTGTTTTTCCGGTGGTTTTTGCAGCGATTTCCATAAAAGAACCGCCCCGTTGATCTGCTTTCGAAAGCGCACGACAAAAATTACGACGAGGAAAAAAAACAAAAATAATAGAATAATCCACTTCATTTTTGTTCGGTCGAACTGCGTTCGGCTTTCAACTGATTTTGCAAACCGGGTAAATGCGGATTTTGCGGATTGACGATCTGAAGCTGAGCGAGATATTTTTCGGCTTCGTTAAAGTTTTTCTCTCCGATATACGCTTGTGAAATCGCTCGAAGTGTTTTTTCATGACCGGGATTTTCCTTCAGTGATTTTTCAAATTCGGCAATCGCTTTATCGGTTTCGGGAGGATTTGACAAGAGAAAACTCAAACCCAGATCGGTACGAACCTCGATATCGTTCGGCTTGATCGTTAGAGCTTCAAGATAAAAATTGCGTG
>CAYUGW010000304.1:0-5607 GCA_964444245.1 uncultured Blastocatellaceae bacterium
GAAGAACTTCACAAAATTATGGAAGAGGAAAAACTCAAAGCCGCATAATGGAAAATTTACGAATTGAAAGAGCAAAACTTTCTCTTGAAGGATTGAATATCGGAGATTGTTTCGGCGAAACCTTTTTTGTCGGATTTGCTGGTTTTAAAAACACCGAATCCTTTGCGTAAACACTTATTCAAAAAAAAAGAATTTAGCCAACAAAGGCGGAAACACGCGCGTTAGCAAGTGTGTCAACCCGTTACAATCACTCAACTTATGCACCCTTACTCACGTGCGGGTTTCTGCCTCTTTTCGCAATCTCTGAACTCATTTAATTAACCCAAAACCCGTGAACCGATTCCGACCCGGGTTAATAAGTAATTCCGTAAAAAGCCGAAAACGCGTTGTTTCCGCGTCCTGAATTTCCGAAATTGTAGCCGACCATTAAGAATTGTCGCTTGGTAAATGAATAACTGAATCCGGCGGCGGAATAGCCGAGTCGGTTTTTTCCGCTGTACCAATCCGCCGCAAAGTTGAGTTTGCCTTTGATCGGTTGTTCGATGCCGATGAGCGAGCCGGTTTTTGTGCCGAAATCGCGCTCCGCGCCGACAAACTGGTAAATTCCGCCGGTGATGCGTGTTTCGCCCGTCTGCTTGATAATTTTACTGGCGTTTGAATAAACCATTCCGTAGGTTCTGTTTCCGGCGGATCTGTTGAGCGGAACGAAAACCTGCGCGCCGGTCGAAACCGCAAAGCCGTATTTTTCCTTTTCAAAAACTTTATATTTGACATTCGGCTGCAATTCCGTCGGCGAAGTGCTGCCGTTGCGCGTGTAGAAAAAATTGATGCCGACCTCGAGATTTTTTCTCACGCCGTAAACAGTGCGATACCCGTAAGTTTGAAATCCGCCTTTTTCGTATTTATCGAAATGTGCGATAAAATCTGCTTCAACATAAAGGCGGTCTTCGCCGACAACATCGGTTGAAGGAATATTAAAGATTGTGGATTGCGCCTGAATCGTTAAACTTGCGGTAAAAATCAGCAAACTAAAAAAGACACAATTCCGTAGAATGGATTTTTGTCCGATCATTATAGTTTTATCCTTTTGAAAATAGTTTCTACCTGTTTGTTTTCAACTTTTAACGAGGCAAACATTTTCAGCCGAAAACAAAGAATTGATTTTCTTTAAGACACTCTTTTTATTTTTGTGGACTTATCCTACACCAAAAACCCTTTGATGAGAAGTGTTTTTTATTATTTCGATGAGAATTAAGCTAAAATTAACGCGATTTCGACTTAAGAAATTCAGATTTAGTCAGTGAAACCGACGGTATATTTGTAGCCCACTTCGCAAGATGTGGGAAAATGAATAAATTCTGTTAAAGCCATTGAAAATGGCGGCATAAAATTTATGTCGCAGTTTTCAACTGCTTGTCTATTGTTTCTAACTTATTCCCATAACTGGCGTTATGGGCTACAAATATGCTCGCCGTCTTCGACGGCTTATGTCGAGCCTCACGTTAAAATTAATCTGCCTGGCGGTTTATTCAATCAGGAAAAAAAATTAAAAAATCAATGGAAAAATCAGATTTTAATTTCCCAACATTTCCTTAATAACTCTGCCCGGAAATTTTTGAAAACCTTTTTTGCGCAAATCTTCCGAGGGCAAATTTTCGCCGTCAATTTTATTCATCAGGGCAAAAACGGTCGGGACGAAGCTTAGATTATCGTAAGGTTCAACGATATTCAGCCCGCGCGGGATTCCGGTTTTCGTGCCGCCCGCAAACATCAGCGCGGAATTGCTCGAAATTCTGAAAAACGAGCCGTGATTTCCGCCCGCGTTAAAACCGCGAACGTCAAAATTCCACAGATTATTTGCCAGAACGAGCAGATCGGTTTCGGTCAAGCGTCTTTGATGAATCCGGTAGCGGCGCAGAAGTTTTTCATCTTCCGAAAGAGTTTCGCCTGCGATGTAATTTTCGGACAAATGATCGTTAAACTGTTCGCACAGATTAATAACGGCGGCGGAATACTCGGTTTTATGCGCGGCGCGAAGCCATTCGGTTTCCGATTGCCAATCGCTCAACCATTCTTTTTTTGCGGAATTTTCAACTGCAAAATTCTCGTCTTCAAAGATTTTCAAAGGAAAACCCGCGCTCCAGGTCTTTATCTCAAACGAGAATTTTCCCGCCGCATTTTGCTTTAGATTTGCAATCGGCAAATAAAAATAGCTGTTTGTCGAATCGGCGTTTTTCCGCGTGAAAATCAATGCCTGTTTTTCTTTACTGCCGTAAATCCAAACCGGATTTTGATCGGGTTGCAGATTTTTCGGCAATTCGTTGGAGATTTCTTCGAGCGGAATTTGCGCGGCGACAAAATCAATCGGCGATGAACTCACTTCTTTTTGCACATTGCTGCGAGCCATCTGACTTGTAAATAAATCAAAATAATTTACCCGCTCGAAACTTCTTTCAAAATCGAGATCGCCGTTTTCAGTGAAAACGAAACCGCTTTTCGATAAACCGACCGCGTAATTTTGCAACTGATAGATCGAATTGCGTTCGCCCATCGCGCCTTCGGCGATCAAACCCTTTATATTCAGTCTTTTAGGATTGAAATCTTCGATTCGAAGCGCAAGCAGGTTATTCAAGGTTTTTAAATATTGCCGGTATTCGGCTTCATCTTTCCGCGCCAGTTCCGCTTGAACCGCGATCCGGCGCGATTCTTTGTCTTCACCTTTTGAAATTTGTTCCGGCGAAAATCCATTCGGCTGAACTTCGATTACTTTTTCCTGAATTTTTATCCAGCGATTTAACGCTTCGAGTTCTTGATTTAGATTCTCCAGAGTTTTTTGCCAACCGGCGCGGCGGCGGTTTAAGATTTTGAAAAACGCATTTTTGAGAGCTTTTTCGTTTTCTTTCGAGATTTTTCTCTTTTGCAATTCCTGAAAAATCATCTGCAAAATATTCAAATCGCTGTCGCGCAGATGAAGCGAAGCGCGTTCGTTTCCGTCAAAATCAATTTTTATCGTCGGGTAACTTTTGGCTTGTTTGGCTAGATAAAAGGATTCTTTCGATTCATTTGAAATAATTGAAACAAAAGGATTTAAACCTTTTATCGAGTATTTACGCATCAACTGCTGCTTAGTCGCCACGTGATGTCCGCCTCCGGCGCGGCTCTGCAGAAATTTGATGATGTTAAAACCCTGACTATAGACTTTCTCGTTGGTGTTAATTCCGTGATCGGAAACAAGAATCAGCGCGGTTTCGTCCCGGTTTTTCGATTTTTCAATAGCAACCCAAAAACGTCCGAGGGAGCGGTCAAGTTTCTGCAAAACGGTAAAATGCGCTTCCGGGCTTTTATCCAGATGTGCAACGTGATCGAAATCAGGCGTAAAATAATCGAAATACTCGATTTCCGGATGACTTTCGATTTTTTTTATAATGTCGCGTTCCTGCTGATTAAAGGTCGTGTTGTGAAAATCGAATCCGATTGTCCATTCATCAATAAAATCCGCAGAGTTTTTTGGAAAAAGATTGAGAAAACCGCTGGCGAAAACGCCCCAATCGGTTCCGCGCTGAAGAAGCTGAAAACTCGTATAACGCCGTTCGTACGGAAAAGCGTCGCTCAAAATCGGAACTTCCAACTGATCGAGAACTTCCATTCCCGGCATATCTACTCTTTTTTTCATCCCGTAATCCACGTAATACGGAATAAAATTAAGATAATAAAAAGATTGCGGAATAATGCGGTTGTATTCGACATTTCCCTTTATCCGCAAATTTTGTCCGGTATCAAGCAAAGACCAGGAACTAGCCGAAAGACTCATTCCGCGCGTATAAAAATTTGAAAGCCGCGTGCCGTTTTTGTAGAAAATTTCATCAAACCAGGGCAGAACGCTTTTGCCGGTTTTTTCGTCTTTCTGCCTCACATATTTATCGAGATAATCGGCTGAAAGCCCGTCAACCTTAACGATTACAACACGTTTGACGTTTTGCGCCCGCGCCGCGCCGAACGCTGAAATAATTAAAAATATTAGGATTAGACAAGGAAAAAGAATCCGCTTGCCGATATTTCTATTCATTAAAGTTTTTTTGTAACCGAATTACCAAAAACTCAGTGTTTTGGCAGTTAGTTTGTTAATAAATCGCAGTCAAAGACCGCTTACTTAACCGGTAATCTGTTTTTTTAGAAATGGTTTTTAATCAATTGCAGCACTTTTATTATCAGCGGGAATATTTAAGAAAACCGCCGCCGCATTTCGCCAGCGTGAGTCTGTTTTTTCATCTTTATAAATGGCGCGGAGTTCTTTTTTCGATCCGGAATTATCGATTTTATGCAAACCGCTTAAACATAATGAAAGAATATCCTCGGTTTCAGAAATCGAAAAAATTCTGGCAATCGCCTTGACCGTTTTCGGTTTTGCTTTTTCTCCGTATCGGGAAATAAAATCAAGCGAATTTTCGATTGCCCGCAGATCGCTGTCAATTTCGGGTTTGGATGAATTTCTGGCAACTTCAATCAGAAATCTCTCGTGATATTCGAGCTGCCGCCGCAGATCCATTTCGGCAAGTAATTCGGGCGTAAATTTTTCGTGATGCTTGTAAATTCCGAAAGAAACGACGCGCGCCAGATTATACAGAAATCTCTGCCTTTTCGTATGTTTGAGCCGCGTCATTTCTTCACGGCGGTCTTTTTCGATGACTTTTGCCAGACCGTTCGGATTTTTCGCGTATTCCATCAAATTTTGATACTGATGTTTTGCCAGACGCGCTTCGACCTTCAGATCGTTTTCCAGAGGATTGAGCGAAATAGTTTCCAGACGATTCGAAATTTCATCACGAAATTCCGGTTCGAGCGAGGCATTCAGGGAAAGCAGAAGTTTTAACTGCGCATAAGAATGCTGACGCGTGACTTGATTTATATCAATTCCGCGCCGCTTGGTGGTAAAATCATAAATAAAATTTCCGACAAAAAACGGCAGATTATTGATTCTCGAGATCGAGAGAACATTATTTGCCAGATCATTTAAAACGCGGCGCGATATTTCGCGTTTTTTCGGATTGTTCTGATCGCGGAAATCTACCAGAATCATCGGTATTTTCGGGAGATCCAAGCCGTAGAGCGCAAGCGGAATCATTGTTTTCGGCTTGGCATTCGGCGCATTTTCTTCAACTTCCCGATTATTTTCATCAAACCAGCGAATTTCTTCAAAACCTTTCCAGTTTTTTAATCTTTGGTCATTCCAGGGTTTTTTGATATTCAGAAACCGCCCGTCATATTTTTTATTTTTGTTGATTTCCAAATCTTCTTTGGCAAGCCAGACAAGCGCGTGTGTCGCGCTCCGGTCGGGCATTTCGAGCGGTTCGAAATACAAACCTTCCGCTTCCGCATATTGCCGCAAAATTTCCCAATTCTGCCCGCGATTTTGCGTCGTTTGCTTGTTTCCGGTTTTATAAACGCGGTGCAGATTTTCGCTCTGCATAAATGAACCGAACAGTTTATCGGAAAGCATCAGACGCGCCTGTATATCTTTTAAATCGCCGTCGCTCAATATTTTTTTGCCTTCGACCGCTTCATAAAGCGATAAAATCGCCAGCGCGCGGGAAATTTGCGATTTTTGAT
>CAYUGW010000305.1:0-5568 GCA_964444245.1 uncultured Blastocatellaceae bacterium
AAAAACAGATGACTGCCGTTTTCGATGATCTCAAGCCGCGCATTCGGTATTTTTTCAGCCAGATTCAGCGAATTTTCCATCGGCACAATTTTATCTTTATCGCCCGTTATGACTAAAGTTCGCTGAAAAATATTATGGAGATTTTCTTCAAAATCGAATGAAAAAGCCACGCCCAATTGCGCCAGATAAGTTTTGTCGGAAACCTCGTTTTCCTCGCGCATTCGGCAGACTTTTTCGACCGTTTCGGCGTTTTCCGTATTAAATTTTTCGGTAAATGCAGGACGAAAAAAACGTCGTATTTGTTCGCCGGGCGGCAAATCCGGGTTTCGCGTAAAGGAGCGTAGAATCTCGATGTCGGGCTTGAAGTGATTTTTCCCGCCTGCCGAAGTGCAAGCTAAGATCAAATTTTCAACCCGTTCGGGAAACTTCCGCGCAAATTCGAGCGCGACGAATCCGCCGAAGCTCGCGCCTAAAACATTCGCTTTTTCAATTTCTAAATTGTCTAAAATCCATAAAACGTCTTCGGTAAATGTCTGCATCGAAAGATTTTGTGAATTATTTTCGGATGCGCCGATTCCGCGCGGATCAAAGGTTATAACGCGGAAATATTTGGATAATTCTCCCGTCTGGCAAAACCAGGTCCACGCGCCCGAAGCAAAACCGGGAATCAGAATCAGGGCTTCGCCTGCGCCGTAAGTTTTGTAAAATAGATTCATTGATCTTTGATTTTTGACCTTTGATCTTTGACCTTTGACCTTTGTTTCTATCAAAGATCAAAAGTCAAAGATCAAAGATCGCATTTTAGATTTGCCGGGTGGTTTAGAAACCGAGTTTGAATCCGAATTGAATCACGCGCGGTCCGGTCGAAGCACTCGTGATTTGTCCGAAATTGCCGAGCGCGATGTTGCTTACGGGGTTTGCGTAATTTACCCAATTAAAGACGTTAAACATTTCGGCGCGAATTTCGCCGCGAATTCGTTCGGTGAACGGAATGAATCTGATGATTGAAAAATCTATATTTTTCTGTCCCGGTCCGGTCAGAAAGTTGCGCGGCGTGTTGCCGAACGGCGCGTTCGGATCGAAGGTCGGATTATTGACAACGCCGACGCTCGTGCCGTCAAGACGCGGACGCGACGTAACGAATGCGCCCGTATTGAAAAATCCGCCCAATCTGTCCGAAACATCGCCGCTCGTGTAGATGCTTCCGCCGAAAGCCCCGTTATAATTGGCGCGGCTGATCACGGCGTTGCCCGGATTATCTATGATCGAAAACGGTAAACCGCTCTGGAAAACGGCGATTCCGGCGATTTGCCAGTTATTCAGAAGCGCGTTGGCAAATTTTGAAGCGGAATTATATCGCGGAAAATCGTAAACGCCGCTGATCACGAGCCGCTGTTCGCGGTTGAAATCCGAACGCCCGTAATTTGTGCGCCAATTAAATTGATCGCCGGGCATATTCGCAATTTCATTAATCGCGCTTCCCGAATAATAATCGAATGAACGCCCGTAAGTGTATGCGCCTGAAACCTGCAAACCTTGCGAAAATCTTTTAGCCAAGCTCACTTGAAGCGAATTGTAATTCGATTCAGAAGTTGTCTGAACTTGCTGAACTCCGCCCGTCGCGTTTTTGTTGACTGAAATTATGCTTCCGGCGGCGAGCGGCGGCGCGAAACTGTTTGTCGTCCGATCATAAACCGGCTGATTAAGCGTAATAACCTGAAGAAGTTTCGAACCCGAATTGCCGACATAGCCGACTTCCAAAACCGTATTCTTTGCAAACTCCCATTGAACGCCGAAATTATATTGCTGGACATACGGCGTTTTGAGTTCGGGATCAACGAAAACTCCGCTGACCGGAACGCCGACAAACGGCGCAATCGGCGAAAGCGGCGAAGGAATCGTCGCGGCGGTCGGAAACGCAGATGGCTGCGGCACTGGAACGAACGGATCGGCAAATGTTCTCAGCAAACCCGGAAGCCCGATGCCGAGCGCGAGATACGGAAAATTGAAAAGCTGCGTATTGGCAAAGCGCGTCGAAATGCGGTCGTAATAAATTCCGTAACCGCCGCGCACGACTAATTTTCCGGCTTCGTCCACGCGGTAGGCAAAACCGATGCGCGGCGCGAAATTGTTTTTATCGGTCGGAACGAGCGTTTTTTCAACCGTCGGCACGCCCGGCAAACTTCCGCCCGCCGCCTGCACCAAACCGTTCGGCGGCGGCGCAGGATTTGCGGTCGTTCCGATAACTAATTGATCGGGCAAAAGATTGACGAGTCTGCCCTGTTCTTCGACGGGCAGACCGTAAAAATCATAGCGCAGACCGAAATTAAGCGTTAAACGGTCGGTAACTTTATAATCGTCCTGAATAAACGCGTTGAAGTCCTTGACCTTGAACGAGCGGTCGAAAACGCCCGAACCGATGATCGAAGTTCCCGTGCCGGTCAGGAAATTGTTGAAACTGGAAAAAATAACCTGTCCGCGTGAAAACGAATTAAAATAAAATTTCACGGTCGAATAACGAAATTCGCCGCCGATTCTGATGCGGTGTTTTCCGCTGACGATGGAAAGCGTGTCCTGCAAAGTGTAAGCATTGATGCGCGAAGATTGATCGGCTAAAACGGACGAGCCGAACGCGAAATTTGCGTCTAGTCCGGCAACTGTCAGAGTCGGTGCGCCGGGAAAGAGATTTTGCAGAGGGCTTGTAATTCCGAGTTGATTTGCCGTAAAAGGCTCTTGCGGAACGCTTGTAACACGCAGACGGTTAAAACCGAAACGCGCCTGATTGCTGATGTTCGGACTGATGATATATGTGTCCGTAAATGAAACAAGCGTTTGTTTTATCGTCAAATCGCCGCCGAATCCGGGAAGCTGCGATGCGCCGTTGCCGAGACCCGCAAAGTTGTAATTCGATTGTGTCGTCGGATTATCGGCAAAAAATATCTTGCTCGCAAATGTGTGTTTGTCGGAAATCGTAAAATCGAGATTGGCGTTAAATTGATTTTCCTTAAACCGCGAAAGCCCTGTTTGCGGCGTTGAGATCGGACAGCGGTTGACATTGCCGCCGATCAGCACGAGCGGACAATTTGCCGCAGGCGAACCCGCACCCGAAGACGGAATCGCAAAACTTCCGTCCGGCAGACGCGCATTCAAAATCGCCAGCGAAACCGGATTGACCGCCGCCACGCCGAAGGTCGCCGCTAAACTTGCCGCATCGCGATTAGTGTCGGTAAGACCGAGCGGAATCGAGGGAAACATCAGGCTGTTTGCCAGCGAAAGGGCGTTGCGCTCACGTGTTCCCTGATATGAACCGAAGAAAAACGCGCGGTCGCGGACAATCGCGCCGCCCAGAGTCGCGCCGAATTGATGCCGCGTTAAAACGGGGCGTTCGATGCCGCGCGCTTTGATAAAAGGTTCGTTGGCGTTCAGGTTTTTATCGCGCAGGAAATAATAGAGATTTCCGCGTAAATCATTAGAACCGCTGCGCGTTACGGCTTCGACATTGCCGCCCGCGTTTCTTCCGTTCGATGCGTCGTAGAGCGACGTTTGGACGATAAATTCCTGCAATGAATCGCTTGCCGGAACAGCAATATTCGGCGTTGAATTCGTGCCGATGGAATTGGCATCAACGCCGTTGATCTTGACGCTGTTTGAAGTCGTCCGCTGACCGTTGACCGAAATGGTCGAATCGCCGCGACCGAGTTCGGTGTTGTTTGAAACCGAAGACTGCGCTCCGGCTTGAAGCGTCAAAAGCTGCTGGAAATTCCGTGTCGGCAATGGAAGCTGGCGAATCGTTTCACCTTCGACGACGCGCCCCGTTTGCGAAGTTTCATTCTGCAAAACCGGAGCTTCCGACGTAACGACAACCGTCGCATCGTCAACCCCGCCGACCGAAAGCGCGATGTTTATACCGGTCGTCTGCGTAATATTGACGACCGCCTCGACACTCGTTTCACGAAATCCCGAAGCCGCAAACGAAACGCGGTAACGTCCCGGCGGCAAAAGCTGAAAAGCGTAAACGCCGTCCGCATTGGTCGTCTGCGAGCGCGAAAAATTCGTGTCCAAACTGGTCGCCGTCACATTCGCGCCCTGAACGACCGCGCCGTTCGGATCGGTAACTGTGCCGGAAATTTGTCCGGTCGTGCCTTGCGCGAAAATGCCGAAAGAAAATGCCGCAAAGCTCAAAACCAACGCGGTAAAAATGATTTTTATACGATTCATAGCCAAAGCTCCTTTAATAAAAATGAACGTCCGTTTTTTATTGTTATTGATTAAAAGAGGCAATTTTTGTTAAAATGCCATCCGTGTAAAACTTTTGATCTAAGTGATAAATAACAAGTGATAAATGATAGATAAAAATTGACAATTCTTTGTTTTTCAATTAACACAAAATAAATTTATCATTTATCCATTGATCGCCGATTTCTTAAATTCCGCTAGTTTCGCTTCGCTTAAAATTCCGTAAGCGAAGATTTTCGTGATCGAATTAAGTGCCTGTTCATCCGTTAAATTCAAATGCTGATTGCCGCCGAAGAGTTTTTCGACCAGAAAATAATTGAAAAACTGCATATATGCGGCGGTAAAAACCGATGCCGGTTCAACGCCTGTACGGAGATCTCCGCGCTGTTTTGCCTGCTCAAACTTTTCGGCGAAAATCCTCTGAAATCTGTCGGTCAGCCCGTCGAACATATTGCGGAAATGGCGGTTTTGAAATTCCAGCACGTCTATATACATCAAAAGCCAGAAATCGGAATGCTGATTGACGAGTTCGCCGAGCATCTCGCCCAGTTTTCGCAGATTCGCCGGTTCGAGCGGTTCGTCAATTTCAGCGAAAATATCGCGCAATTTGTCGTCCATCACCGTCAGATAACTGTCAATAATTGATTCAAAGATCGCTTCTTTAGTCGCGTAATAATTGTATAGATTGCCGAGCGAAACTTCCGCCGTTCGTGCAATATCGCGCATCGAAGTCGCGTGAAAACCCTGTTTGATAAAAAGCTCGCGTGCCGCATCTTCTATCGTGGTTTTTCTGATTTGTATGGCATTGTTGCTTAATTTCGGCATTTATAAAAAACAAGCGTTCGTCTTTTTTACTTTTTCTTGATGACGTTTGTCAAGTGAAATTTTAATAGATTAAAACTCTAAAAGCGCGGCAAATTTCATAAACCGCTGTTTTTTGTTCACTTACGGAACAAATAAAAAGTAAAAAAATATTTCCAAAATAAATTCACAAAATTCATTTTAGAGAATAACTAATTTCCAAACAATCGCCTAAAACAATAATTTGAGTTAAAGTAAAAAAATGAGTATTGGAGAAAATGCGCCGGATTTTACGTTGAAGGACGGCGCGGGAAAAGACTGGACTTTGTCCGAACAGCGCGGAAAAACGGTGGTTTTATTGTTTTATCCGGCGGATAATTCGCCTGTCTGCACGGCGCAGATGTGTTCGGTGCGCGATAATTGGGCGGATTATGCCGCGACGGGCGCGGAAGTGGTCGGAATTTCGACCGATTCCGCCGATTCGCACAAAAAATTTGCGGAAAATCACGAATTGCCCTTAAAACTTCTGGC
>CAYUGW010000306.1:0-5568 GCA_964444245.1 uncultured Blastocatellaceae bacterium
ATTCGAGACAGAAAAATTCTCGCCGGTCGAACCGGAGGTAATATGTATGCCCCGGATTGTGCCGCTTCCTCCCTCACGCTCAACGGTTTGAAAAAAATTGTTTCCGGAGATCGTCCAACCGGCATTGCCGATATTGAGCCGCACGCCTGCCGCATCGCCTGATGAGGAATGAAAATTGAAAATGTTGTTGTTCAAAATCTGATTGTTATCGTTAAGTGTAGAGCTTGTGCTTTGAGAAAAGATAATGTATCGCGGAAGTGAAACTCCGTCGCGGATGTCGGAGTTTTCGATTGTGTTATTGTCATTGCCGTTTGCTCCGGTCGTCGTACTGAAAAAGACCACGCCTCTGTTCGTGCCGGTCGTCGCACCTCTGATAACGATATGCCTAAAGATGTTATTGCTCGCCTCGTTGATAAAACGCACGGTCGCACCAGCCGTGCTTGTATTTGTATTTTCGATGGTCAATTCCTTTTCAGTTCCCGCGCCGCCCGGTCTGCCTTCAAAAATTACAAACTGCCCGCCGTCGAGATTGATAATCGCTGTTGCGTTATTGCCCGTGATAGCGAGATCCGTCGCCCCGGCTTGCGGGCGCACCGTGATTGTTTTGAGGGGATTCGTTCCCAGATTAGAAAAATTCAGCGGAAATGTTTCAACGCCGCTCGAATAGTTTGGCAATAATTCAAGTATCAATGCGCCGTCTAAACCCTGTGTTTGAATATCCGCAATCGCCGCCCCGATTGAAGTATAATCGCCCGAGGGACCAATTGTTTTCGTTCCGCTGAGCAGAGAAAAAGTGGATACAGGGAGAAGCTGAGATAAGGAGAGATTGTCCGTTTCGACGAACTTCTTTTCTACTTCCTGTCTGCCTTTCTGCCTGTCTGCTTCTCTGTTTTCAGCCCGGATAACAGGAATCAGGATCAGACTCAGACAAAAAACTATTGTTACAACTATCAAGGCTATTCTCTTCATTCTCAAAACTCTCCTTCAGCAAAAGCGAATCCATGCAAATCAGCAGTTACCCGTCAACGGTTTGGGTAAAATGAATCTGACCTGCTTCAATCAAACAAAAAAATCGCACGCGGCACGGAAATGCTGCTGCCGCCGCCGAAACTATTTTGATCAGGACATCCTGAAACCGGCACACCGTGCGAAAACGTTCGTCCGTCGGCGAGAAAATTTTTCTTTTTTTATCTAACTTTAATTCGATTGATCGCTTCTTAATTTTCATCCGACTTAATTTTTTCGCCTTTCGGTGGTAAAATATCTTACTGCCCGAATTTTTTTAAAAGCGCTCGTTGATGCGCCCAAATATAACCGAAGAAGGCTGGAAAAATCCTTCTAAAATTCGGAAATTTTCCGAAAAATCCCGAAAAAGCGATGAATAAAATGCCGTGTCGCTTTTATGAATTCGCATCATTCCGCGTTGATGCAGCGGAACGCCGGCTCTGGCGCGACGGCAAACTTGTGCCGCTAACCCCGAAAGTTTTCGATATTTTGCTCGCTTTAGTGGAAAATTCCGGTCAAACACTCGAAAAGGAAGAACTGATCAATCGCATCTGGGCGGACACATTTGTCGAAGAAGGCAATCTCAATCGCAATATTTCCACGCTCAGAAAAGCTCTCGGCGATAACAGCCGACGGCAGCGATTTATCAAAACCGTACCGAAACTAGGCTATCGTTTTACCGCCGACGTGCGCGAAGTTTTAGAAGATGAAAAAGAATTATTGAAAGAAAATAAAACGCCGTATCAACTAAAAGTTTGGGAAGAAACCCGCGAAGCAGAGAAACGGTTTGATTTTCAGCGACTCGGTCTGATTTTTGCCGCGTTTGTTTTGGTATTAATTACGGCAACGGCGTGGATGTGGAATCAAAAGCAGAAAAACGAAGCACGTGGATTGCCGCTGATTGAAGGAACGGAAGATGTCGCAGCTTACAAACTTTACCAAAAGGGGCGCGCTCTTTGGCAGACACGCGACGGCAAAGATTTGCACGAAGCGACTCTTCTGCTCGAACAAGCCGTCCGAAAAGACCCGAATTTTGCTCTCGCACATTCGGCTTTGGCAGATGCTTACGCCTTTGATTACAGACATTGGAAGAAAGCCGAAAGCACGGCACTCGAAGCCATCCGGCTTGACCCGAATCTGGGTGAACCGCACGCAACCATCGGTTTTATAAAAATGTTCTGGGAATGGAAATTTCAGGAAGCCGAAGACGAGTTCAAGCAAGCCGTCGCGCTCAGCCCGAATTATGCCACCGCGCATCAATGGTATGCGATAAATCTTTTTGCCATCGGAAGTTCCGCCAATGCGGCTTACGTCGAAATGAGAACGGCTCTGGAATTAGAGCCGGATTCGGTTTCCATCAATGCCGATATGTGCCAAACGCTCTATTTTCTGCGCCGCTTTGACGAAGCTATCGCCCAATGCCAAAAAACACTGGCGATGAACGATGATTTTCACAATGCACGCCTCTATCTATACGAAATTTACAACATCAAAGGAAGGTATGCAGAAGCGGTCGAAACCCATTTCAAAATCGAAGAAATTCCAACCGCTCAATCATCCCCCGGCGTACGGGAAAAACTCCGCGAGGCTTATTCTACAGGCGGCATTCGCTCATTTTGGGAAAAGAGAATTCAAAATTTGTCGGGGAAATTGCCGTTTCAATACCGAGTCGCCCGATATTACGCCCGACTCGGTGAAAGAGACAAAGCCCTTTTTCAACTGAGGCAGGCATATGAAACCCGCAATTTTGAATTTTATTTGTTTCTTTCCGACCCGGTTTTTGAAGAACTTCGCACTGATCGGCGTTTCTTGGAATTGGAAAAGTCTTTAAAGTTGGGTTATTAGGCATAAAGGCTCATTTTTTTACTCTAACCAATCCATTTTTCCACAAAATCTGACAATTTTCATTCATTTTTCATGATTTTGGATCGAATTTCTTTATTTTTGGCAATTCATTGCCTAAAATACACGCAAACAATACTGTTTGTATGCAATACTTCTAAAATATCTGTCGTATTTAATGCAATAAAACGGTAGTCTAACGCAGGAGATGGTATTGCGTTAAATACAAGTAACTTATTGAAAACACTACAAATACACTAAAACTCTAAATCCGTTTATTGCATTAAATACACTATAAGCGGGTAAGCAAAACTCGATCAGAGATTTATCTGGTCGCGTTATCTGGTTTTTTTGTGCGTCGCGCTTTTATCGGCGATCTTGCTTTATATAATCTGGCTCGAGCCGGAAAGCGATTCCGATTTTATCTCGCGTCTGATCGGAGTTTTGTCAATAATCATCGCGGCTGTAACCGTAACCACGCCGGTTTTTCATAAACTCAGCCGGCACGAATCGGAAGAAAAACAGATTGACGAGGAAATTATCGAGCTAAAAACGCGCCTCGCCAAACTCGAAAAACGCAAAGCGGAAATTCAAGAAACTTCAAATGAGAGAAGAGATTAAAGGCGAAAAAATAGTTTTACGAAAGTTTGAA
Organism: uncultured Blastocatellaceae bacterium; assembly: GCA_964444245.1. Classification (GTDB taxonomy): domain Bacteria; phylum Acidobacteriota; class Blastocatellia; order Pyrinomonadales; family Pyrinomonadaceae; genus JAHCHG01. The sequence continues at coordinate 3,500 of CAYUGW010000306.1, forward strand.
ATCGGTTTTACCGAATTGCTGTTTCAGGCGGCATTTGAATCGCGCCGCGAAATTGTGTATTGGATGCCGTGGTGTCATGAAAATTATTCCGTAAAAGACAGCGAGGATTTTATCAGGAAAAGCATTGAAAATTGGGAAGATAAAACGCAGTTCGCTTTTGCGATTTTCGATCCTCAAAACAACGAATTTCTTGGCGGAACGGGGTTGAATCAACCGAATATTATTAACAAATTCTACAATCTCGGCTACTGGGTTCGCGTTTCGGCGCAAAATCGCGGAATTGCCAGCGAAGCCGCCCGTCTTCTGGCAAAAACGGCGTTTGAAGATTTGGAAATAAACCGCATTGAAATTCTCGTCGCGGTTGAAAATATTCCAAGCCAAAAAGCCGCCGAAAAAGCGGGCGCAATGCGCGAAGGCGTTTTGCGAAAACGCCTTGTGATCGGCGGCAGAATTCACGACGGCGTGATGTTTTCGTTTGTAAAAGAAGATTTTTAATAAAAAGTTTGGAGTCCCGCCTTTAGGCGGCATTTCTTTAATCACAATGTATTAGCCGCCTAAAGGCGGGACTCCAAACGCTGGAAAATATTTTTATAAACAGGGCGCGATTGAATAATCTTGATGCCCGCGATTTTTCTGGCAGACCCAGGCTCTTTTTGCGCTGACAATTTGCCACACGCCTTGCGCGTCTTTTTTTATTTCAACCCAATACCGCTCACCGCGCACCGAATCATCGGCGTATTTGTCATCCGTTACGACGATTTTTAAAAAATCAGTAACGTCGGAAAATTCCGAATTCATTTCGAGTTTTCGCGAACCGAATTCTTCAAACGGCGGCAGCCATTGGGCGATAACCTGCGTCGGCAATTTTACCCACGCTTCATTTTTGGCGGCGGCTTCGGCAATTTTTTTATTGAAATCCGCAACATCCATCGTCTTAAAGTTTTCCGTTGAAGGTTTTTGTTTATAAGCGTTATCGGCTAATTTTCGCGCTTCTTCATTGGCGTTTTTCGTTTTTGCATCAACTTCAAAATTAATATGTTCGAATTTTTGCAAGCCTTTGACGAGCAGATATTCGCCCGTGATTTTGCCGGGAATTCCTTCATCGTTGGTTTCAAATTTGTTCATCCGCATAATCACGGCAAAAGGTCTGCCGTTGGCAAGCCGCCATTCGACCTTGCGGGTTTTCGTGTCGTAGCTTAGCGGCTGACTTCCGAGATTGATCGGACTTCCGCCGTTAAAAATTTCGACCGAAAAATTTAAATTCGCCGCCGAATCGAAATAATTGATGCTATAACCGCTGAATCCGCGGCAAACGGTCGAAACGTGTCCGCCGTCTTCGCCGCCGCTCGATTCGCAATCGGAATTTAAGTTCGTGTAAGTGCTTGAAAAATATGCGTTTTGATCGGGCTGGAAATCTTCTTCAAACGGATTTGCGCCAACAATCTGAATGCTGAAAAGATACGCGTTCGGCGTGTAGGTGGAAGATTTGTTTTCGCCTTCTTTATAATTTCCGGCGGTCGCGTCTTCGCTCATCACGCGAAATTGAATGCCTTTCGGCTGATTTGTAAAATCGGCAAATTCGCGGGATTCGATCTCGCTCATCATAATTTCCTTGACTTTGCCGTATTTTTTCTCGATTTCGCCGATCTTCATTCCCGCGTGAACGCCTTCGGCAGTTTTAAAATTTTTGCTCCAGACTTCGATAAATTCGATGATTGCCGTTTCATTGATCTTTGAATCGCGGTCTTCTTCGCCGGCATAAAGCGTCATAATCGTGATTTCGCCTTGACCGACCGCGATCAAAGCAACGCCGTCGCCGTCGGATGTGCGTTCAAATTTCATTCCGCTCAGAGCCTTTCGCGCTTCCGCAACGGTCATTCCGAGTTTTACTTTTCCGGCGGAATTTGCCGTAATTAAATTGTCTGAAGTTGAAGCAATTTTTATAAATTGCGAAGAATTCTGATCGGCATTTCCGCCGGAAACCGCGTTGTCTGTTGGTTCGGTTTCATCCTCTTTTTCTTCATAATCCGCCGGATCGAAATCGGCAATATCAACTTTTCCGAAATCCT
>CAYUGW010000307.1:0-5548 GCA_964444245.1 uncultured Blastocatellaceae bacterium
ACCCGGCATGATTCGAACATGCGACCCCTTGATTCGTAGTCAAGTACTCTATCCAGCTGAGCTACGGGTGCGTAAAGCAAGATATTAGACTACAAATCAATTGAATGTCTGTCAAGTTATTTGCAGCCAGTTATCAAAAAAGCGAACTAAAATTACTTGGCAAAATATCCCGTTCTGGTTCTCGAGATAAGCTGCGGATTATCAACCTGCAATTTAATATCGCGCCATTTTCCGTTACGGTCGGTATTTTTCGGTTCGTATTCGATAGTATAAAGCGCACGCAGATCGGCGGCGACTTCGGCATAAAGTCTGCCCATTTCTTCGAGCCGATCGATCGTGTTGAGCGTTCCGCCGGTTCTTCTGGCGAGTATTTGCAGACGCTCGCGGGCGGCGGTGAACATCGCCACCTGAACCGGTGTCGGATCGGCAAGTTTTGCCGGATCGCCGGTCGGCAGTGCGAGTGGATAAATCGTTACGCCCTGCACATCCGATTTACTTAATGTTTCGGCTAAAACCGGACTTGTCTCGGCTTTGATCGCTGCGAGAATATCGGGCGTTTTAATGGTTTCCAAAAAATTGCGGTCGCTGTCGCGGACATTCGTATCAACCCCGTCGGTCAAAACAATGATTGCTTTACGGCGGTTTTTTTCTTTACCGAGTCTATCCAAAGCAAAATCCAGAGCTTTGTAAAGCTGCGTTTTTCCGCGTCCGTTGGCGACGGCAATTGAATTGACGATTGATTTCCGATTTGTCGTAAAATCATTTAAAAGATTGATTTTATCGTAAAATTCGATCACGGCAACGCGGTCGTCCGGAGCGAGCGCGTCAACAAAACGAATAGCCGATTGGCGGATTGTTTCACGAAAACCGATGGTCGAGCCGCTCATATCGAGAATCATAACCACGCTGAATGGCGCAACGGTCGGCTCGAAACGGGAAATTTCCTGTTTTACGCCGTCTTCGTAGATTGTAAAACTGTTTTGATTCAGAGTAGTCATCGGTCGTCCGCGGCTGTCAACAACTCCGACATTCAGGCGGACAATTGATGAATCAACCGTTATGATATCTTCATCTTGTGCCGAAACCGGCAAAAAACTGAATATAAAAAGTAAAATCAGAACGAAAAATTTATGTAAATTCATAATAAAATTAATAACTTTCAGACGCTCGTTATTATCACGCAGTTGCACGACGTTTGGTTTCAAATTAATCTTAACATTAAACGACTTTTGGTTTATAATAGTTTTCAGCGGAAAAATCTGGCAGTCAGTTTTATAAAGTAACGGAAAATTAAAGGTTTTTTTCTAACCTCAATCTTAACAGGGGAAACAGTATGCTCTATAAACCGAACTTTTGCTGTCAATGCGGTGAGAAAATTCAACGCGTTGATTGGAATTTACGGACGAGTCGGCGGTTTTGCGATTTGTGTCAAACCGAATTTACAGTTTATGAATGGATGCCGAAAATCGGTTTGGGCATCGGGTTGATATTGGGAATTTTTTTTATCGGTAGTTTTTTTCAAGCTTCGAATAAAAAGGAGAATGTTTTTCCGGTTAAACATTCAAACGGTTCACAGCAAAACCGGGATTTACCGGATCAGAAAAAAAACAAACAATTAGCCGAAATTCCCAGTGACCAAAGGCAAACCGGAAATTTAAGTGCAACCCCTTCCGTTCAAACACAAACAAATAGCCACAGTGCTGCTGTTTTGAATCAGGATTTAGAGCGTAAGAAACAAGCCGAATCAATACAATCTCGGCAAAACGATAAAAAAGAGCCTGTCTATTTCTGCGGTGCGGAAACAAAAAAAGGAACGCCTTGCTCGCGACGAGTCAAGGGCGGCGGGCGTTGCTGGCAACACGAAGGAAAAACGGCGATGCTGCCGGAAAATCAATTATCTGTAAGTCAATAACAAGGGGTTTGTGATAAAATAACTGCCCGAGTTATTATTAAATTATGAAACCATTAGCTGCGAATGTACTAATTCAAGATCGCTATTTAATCGTTCATCTGATCGGCAAAGGCGGGATGGGCGAAGTTTATTTAGCTGTTGACCAAAGGCTCGGGAGTGCCGTTGCACTTAAGCGCACCTTTTTTTCCGATGATGTTATGCTTGCCACCGCATTCGAACGCGAAGCACGTATTCTGGCAAATCTTCGTCATCCGATTCTACCGAAAGTCAGCGATCACTTTGTTGACGGCGAAAATCAATTTCTCGTAATGGAGCATATTACGGGCGATGATTTATCGAAAAGACTCGAGAAAACGCAACAGCCGTTTCCGCTTAGTTGGGTTTTATTCTGGGCGGATCAGCTTCTCGATGCGCTCAATTATCTGCACACGCACGAACCGCCGATCATTCACCGCGACATCAAGCCGCAAAATCTGAAACTGACCAACGATAATCATATTGTTCTGCTCGATTTCGGTCTTTCCAAAAATTCCGTCGGCGAAACGCGCACTTCTTCGACCGGAAGCGTCGTCGGATACACGCCGCATTATGCGCCGATGGAACAGATTCGCGGCACGGGAACAAACGCGCAGAGCGATTTATATTCGCTTTCGGCGACGGTTTATCAGCTTTTGACCAATAATGTTCCGCCGGATGCGCTGACTCGTGCGGACAGTTTATTGAGCGGCTTGCCCGATCCGTTGAGACCGATAAACGAGCTGAATAAAGAAGTTACGCCGGAAGTTTCGGCAGTAATTTTGAAGGGAATGGACATCCGGCAGGACAGCCGCCATCCGAGCGCGCGCGAAATGCAAAAGAATCTGCGTGATGCTTATTCCAGATTGCAAACGGCGATGTCGGCGCAAACAATCGCTTTTAATGTCAACGATCAGCAAATCGGATTTGAAACTCAAACATCGAAACCAGAACCGCCGTTTGAAACACCGCTTCCATCCCAAACGCAAAATCAAGTTGGTTCGGGAAATTTAAATAATCATTCGTATTCCGATCAGTCAGATAATTCTTTTTCACCGAATAATCCCGCCGAGCAGCAGAATTTGGACGCGACCGTTCAATTTGATGCCACATCTCTGGAAGATTTGGAAGTTAAACCTTCCGACATCAAAACCGAAGTTCTGCTTGCCGGAGATTCAAGTGCCATTCAAGCCGCGCAAGAAGGCAGAGAAATTCCGCTCGAAGATGATGATTATTCCGAGCCGAAAAATTTTCAAACGGCGGATACGAATTTTACGGATACGAATTTCAAATCGGAAGAAAATTTTTCGACCACGAACGATTATTCGAATAATGACAATTTTTCACCGGACGAAACATTTCCGTTAATTCCGGCAAAAGATACCGCCGATGAGTTTAAAATAGAGGACGAGGAAGATGATGATGATGATGCGTTTGCAGGCGTTGGCGGAACCGGAGAAACGGCATTTTTCTCTAACATAGCTGCTGAGGAAGGATCATCAAATGCCGGCGCGACTTTTATCACAAATCGAGATGAATTAGAGCGCGAAGAGGTCAAACCCGAACCGGCAGTTCAGCCTGTTCCGCCGCCGAAGAAATCGTCAGGCGGTAAGAAATTTGCGATAATCGGCGTTGTGTTAGTTTTATTTTTTATCGGTCTGGGAGCAATCGGCGGCGTTGCCTGGTATTTATCGCAGCCTGATTCTACAACTGGAAACGAAACGCCTTCGCCGACCACTGCGGCAACCGTTGAAATTACACCTTCGCCCGAACCGACAATGGATACATCCCTGATCGATACCAATTCAAATACGGAAGGCAACGAAGATATTTCTAATGTAAACAGCCAGACAGGCGGAGAAAATATAAATACTTCAACCGGAGGAACAACGCAACCGACCGGCAAACCGACAACTGCACCAACAGCGACACCCAAACCGATAACCAAACCGACGACACCCAAACCGATAACCAAACCGACGACACCCAAACCGACAGCTGCCCCGACTAAAAAGCCGGGAGGAGGAATTCTTCAATAAGTTTTAGGAGAAATAAGGATTATGAGAAATTTGTCTTTTAGATTCATTGCATTTTGTTTATTGTTGTTCACTTTTTCAGCTTTGTCTGCCGATATTGCGGCGCAAAACAAAAAGGATATGAACAGGGCTAAAAAACTGGTTAGCGAGGGCGATAAGAGTTTAAATAAGCGAGATTATGACGGCGCGATAAGGAAATATTCCGAAGCCATTGCTTTAGTTGATAATTATCCGTATGCCCATTTTTGGAAGGGAAATGCTCATTATTATTTAAAACAATACGAGCTTGCCCTCGAAGAATTAAATATTGCACAAAAGCAAGGTTTTACACCACTTCTCGATTTATACAAGATTCGCTGGTTCTTAAATTACACGCAAAAAAATTATGACGAAGCATTGGATGATTTGAATAAAGGACTTGCGCTCGAACCGACGAATGTTTTATTTAAAGCGGGATTGGGTGATGTTTATTATGCCAAAAAATCTTACCGGGATGCACTGAATATTTATAACGAAATTGTTGAAAAGATTCCCAATAACGGAAACACTTATTACAGCATCGCCAATGCTCACTATAATTTAGGTGAAACCGCCGAACAAAAAGCGGCGGCTCAAAAAGCCGTTCAAAAGGGAACGCAGTTTATGTCCGACGCATATTTTTTAATCGGCAAAGCGTATCAAAAAGAGCGGAAATATGCGGAAGCCGCCGATGCGTATGAAAGATCGATCAATGTCAAAAGAGATAATTATGATACTTATCGCAGTCTGGCGGATGTCTATCGCAATATGAATCGCTTTGAGGATGCGGTGAAAATTACTAAACAGGCTTTGGAAGAATTTCCGCGCGACGGAAATCTTTACACAGATATAAGCTGGTATTACAGCCTGCTCGATAAATTCAACGATTCCATCGGACAGGCGCAAATAGCGATTTCGCTTCTTCCCGATCAATTTCAGGCTTACACCTATCTGTGTCGCGGTTATAACGATATAAAAGATTACCCGAAAGCAATCGCGGCTTGTAATAATGCTTTGAGATTAAATCCCGATGACGGCGAAACAAATTTTTATCTCGGTCGAGCTTACGAATTTTCAGGAAAAGGCGATCCGGCAAAATTTTACAAAAAAGCTCTGACCGGACTTGTCGAATATACCGAAAGATACCCGGATTTTGCGGACGGTTATTATCTTCTGGGAAATGCCTATTTTTCAAATGGAATGAGAGATAAAGCAATCGAAGCGTATATTAAAAGTCTGGAATTCAGTCCGAAATTTAAAAAAGCCAGATACAATCTCGGATATGCTTATATTCAAAATAAAGATTTCACTTCTGCCGAAGCGCAATATCAGGCGTTGCTTGATCTCGATAAGGGTCTAGCCGAAAGACTAAAATCCGAAATGCCGAAAAAATAACGCGATTTCGATTTTTTTACAAAAGAAAAGCGGATTATAAATGAACTAAAATCATTTATAATCCGCTTTTCTTTTGCTCTTGGTTTTAATAATAATTAAAAAACGATTTCGGCGGGAATTCAAAATTGTTTCCCATCAAAAAAAAGGCAAGATTCGGCTGATCGTGCGAGCG
>CAYUGW010000308.1:0-5539 GCA_964444245.1 uncultured Blastocatellaceae bacterium
TAAAGTGAAAAAGTGAAAAAGTTAGAGGCTGTTTCAAAAACAAAAAACGACAGTTAATCAAGCGGTCTTTGACCGCGTTTCACCATTGTTTTCTGAGGAAAACGCGGTCAAAGACCGCTTACTTAACTAAATATTTTATTTTTTAAATAGCTTCTAATTCTACGCGTGTCTGATTAAAATTCCATCTTAATCTTTGATATTATTACAATTATTTGTTTTAACTTTCCACGCGATAATTCGGGGCTTCCTTTGTAATAATCACATCGTGAACGTGCGATTCGCGCAAGCCTGCCGAGGTGATGCGGACGAATTTTGCTTTGGTCTGCAATTCCCCGATGTTTTTACAGCCCGTATAACCCATTCCCGAACGAAGTCCGCCGACGAGCTGCGTGACGGTTTCTTCGACCGTTCCTTTATAAGCGACGCGCCCTTCGATGCCTTCGGGAACGAATTTTGAATCGGAAACCGTTCCTTCCTGCGCGTATCGGTCGCTCGAACCCTGTTTCATCGCGCCGATCGAACCCATTCCGCGATAGGTTTTAAAACTTCTCCCCTGAAACAAAATGACTTCGCCCGGAGCTTCGGCAGTTCCGGCAAACAGCGAACCGATCATCACACAGTCCGCGCCGGTTGCAATCGCTTTGGCAACATCGCCCGAATATTTTACGCCGCCGTCGGCAATGATCGGAACATTGCTGCCTTTCGCCGCTTTAACACATTCATCAATCGCCGTAATCTGCGGAACTCCTGCACCTGTAACAATTCGGGTTGTGCAGATACTTCCGCCGCCGATGCCGACTTTGACTGCATCCGCTCCGGCGGATATTAATAATTTTGTGCCGTCTGCCGTTGCCACATTTCCGACCACCAATTCTATTTCGGGAAATTTTGCTTTGATTTTTTTAACCGCTTCGATGACGCGTGAACTGTGTCCGTGAGCGGTGTCAATAACGATGCAGTCAACTCTGGAATTAATTAACGCTTGGGCGCGTTCAAAAAAATCTCCGGTTGCGCCGATTGCCGCCGCGACGCGCAAACGTCCGAGTTCGTCTTTTGCCGCGTTCGGATATTTGATCGCTTTTTGGATGTCTTTGACGGTGATCAATCCTTTTAAGAGTCCCTCGTCATCAACGACCAGCAGTTTTTCGATGCGGTGATGCTGGAGTTTGACTTTTGCTTCGTCGAGCGTCGTGCCGATCGGCACGGTAACGAGCGGTTGTTTGGTCATCACGTCAGAAACGGGAATATCGAAACGCGTTTCAAAACGAAGATCGCGGTTGGTGATGATGCCGACGAGATGACCGTTTTCATCTATCACCGGAACGCCGCTGATTTTGAAACGTTCCATCACTTTTAAAGCGTCTGCGACGAGCGCGGTGTTGTGAATCGTAACGGGATCAACGATCATTCCGGATTCCGAACGTTTTACCTTGTCAACTTCTTCCGCCTGATGCTCGATGGAAAAATTTTTGTGAATCACGCCGATTCCGCCCTGCTGGGCGAGCGCGATTGCCAGAGCCGCTTCGGTGACGGTGTCCATCGCCGACGAACAGAGCGGTATTTGCAGGCGAATGTTGCGGGAAAATTGCGTCGAAGTATCGGTTTCTCCGGGCAGAATTTCCGAATAATCCGGGATTAATAAAACGTCGTCAAAAGTTAAACCTTCTTGAATATTTTCGATTTCCATAATTTTTGAACTATAAATAAAAAAGCCCGCACTTAGCTAGCGGGCGCGATTATCGCAGGAGATTCCGTAAAAAATGTTTTTAATTTCAGCTTATAGAAAAGCCACATAAATTTATTGCGTTGCCTTATTAAATGAAATTTGTCCGCTTTGCAAAATTTGTCCGATGTTGTCTTTTGTAATAACCAGATCGATTGCCTGACGACTCGGCGTTTCAGGTTCTGACGGCAGAGTAATCGGTTTGCCGTTGATAGTCATTTGAATATTTGCCGCGTGATATTTTGAATAGGACAAAAGAGCGGTTTCCTTCACATCGAGCGTCAGCGGCGACGCGGGCGTAATCAGACGGCTTTGACTTTTGCCGTCGGTCGAATAGTTGACCGATGTGTCGTTGTTTAATGCTTTCAGTTCGATCTTTATTTCATTCGGCGCGGTTACGGGTTGATTTATATTGGAATTACCATCAACCGAAGAATTAACCTGCGAATTTGTTCCCGAATTATTGGCGGCAGGTGTCGGAGTCGGGGAAACGGAGGAGCTTTCACCGTAATAATTGGCAAAAGTATATGCGCCCCACGAAATCAGACCTAAAATAATAATCGCAAAAATTATTGTAATAAGATTTGAAGAATTACTCCGATCATCGGTTAAAACTTCGGGGCGATAGGTTTTAGTGTCATCATTAACCTGATTGTCCTGACTCGCAACCAGACGGGCGTAATCCTGCAAGGCTTCCTGTTCATCGACTCCGACGTATTTAGCGTAAGATTTTAAAAACCCCTTGTTAAAAATTCCGCCGGGCAACGTTCGATAATCATCCGCTTCGATGCCCTCGAGATATTGAGAAGAAATTCGGGTTTGTTCCGCAACTTCACTAATGCTGATGCCTCGCGCTTCACGTGCTTGTCGCAGTTTTTCGCCTAATGATTCTGCCATTTGTCTGTTGTTTTTTCGTCTTTAAACGGTTCTGAAATCTCATTCGGTCTAAATTTGAAATATATCGTTGTTAAACTACTAATGTCAATTCTTTCAAACTGTTTTATCAGCAAAAGTTCCGCGCTTGATTATTTTATAAGGTGCGTGTTACGTTTAGGTTTTCTTTTAGTTTTATACTACAATTTTCAAATAGTAATTTAAAAAAGTGAGGAATATGGAATGGCTCTCGAAGCACTCGGAATGGTTGAAACAAAGGGTTTTGTCGGGGCAGTTGAAGCTGCCGATGCAATGGTCAAAGCCGCAAATGTCGAATTAATCGGCAAAGAATATATCGGCGCGGGTTATGTGACGGTTTTTGTGCGCGGCGATGTCGGCGCGGTCAAAGCCGCAACGGACGCAGGTGCCGCCGCCGCTCGGCGCGTCGGTGAACTGATTTCGGTTCACGTCATTCCGCGTCCGCACGGCGAAGTCGAAAGAGTTCTGCCGAAAGGTGTCGGTTACAGCCCCGACGAAAAAGCCCTGCAAGGCGGCGGTCGCGGACAATTAAGCTCCGGCGATGCCTCAAGTTCGGCAAACGACACAAAGCAAGCAAACAAAACCAAGACTAAATAAGTCTATCGAGTTTATCGAGTCTATCAAGTCAAGAGTCTGTTGACTTGATAGACTCGACAGACTCGACAGACTCGACAGACTCGAAAAGACCGTATGGAAGATAAAGACCTGATTTCACAACAAGAAGCGCGTGATGCGGTGGAATCCGCGCATTTGGCGTGGGCTTCGGTTGCGAAATTCGATCAGACGAAAATTGACCGAATCTGCGAAGCGATGGCAAATGCCGCGCTCTCGGAAGCGGCGCGTCTCGGTCAGATGGCAAGCGAGGAAACGGGTTTCGGAAATGCGGCGGACAAACGCGAGAAAAATCGTTTTGCGGCGGAAGATGTCTGGAATTATTTTAAGAATCTGAAAACCGTGGGCGTTATTAATGAAACCGAAAGCATTGTCGAAATCGCTTCGCCGCGTGGCGTGGTCGCGGCGATCATTCCTTCGACAAATCCGACTTCGACGGCGATCTTTAAAATTATAATTGCCATTAAATCGCGCAATACGATTGTGCTTTCGCCGCATCCCTCGGCGGCACGCAGTATTGCTGAAACCGCGCGGATTATGCGCGAATCTGCTTTAAAGGAAGGTCTTCCGCCCGATGCGATTCATTGTTTGACGACTTCTTCGATTGAAGGCACGGAAACTTTGATGAAGCATAAAAAGACTGCCGTGATCTTAGCGACAGGCGGAACGGGGCTTGTCCGCGCGGCGTATTCTTCCGGCAAACCGGCGTTCGGAGTCGGTCCGGGAAATGTTCCGGTTTTTATCGAAAAAACGGCAAATGTCGAAAAAGCGGTTGCCGATATTTTAACGAGTACTTGTTTTGATAACGGCACGATCTGCGCTTCCGAGCAATCGGTCGTTGTTGATGCGCCGGTTGAAAATCAGGTTCGTGAGCAATTCAAAGCGCAGGGCGGACATTTTTTAAGCGAAGCGGAAGCGGAAAAAGTTGCAGCGGTTTTGCTGACTCCGCAGCGAACTCTGAATCCGAAAATCGTCGGAAAATCCGCTGAATATATTGCGAATTTAGCCGGAATCAGCATTCCGAACGGAACGCGCTGTTTGCTTGCCGATTGCGGCGGAGTCGGGCGCGATTTCCCCTGGTCAATTGAAAAACTTTCGCCGACGCTGGCGTTTTTCGTCGTTGACGGAATCGAACAGGGCGCGCAGCGTTGTCTGGAAATCTTGCAATTCGGCGGAATGGGACACACCGCCGGAATGCACACTTCTTCGAGAGACGCGGCGATTAAATACGGCGAACAGATGCCCGCCTCGCGTGTTGTCATAAATTCGCCGACGACGCACGGCGCAATCGGTTTTTCGACCGATCTTGCGCCTTCGATGACTCTGGGCTGCGGCTCGTGGGGCGGAAATGTAACGAGCGATAATGTTTCGCCGATTCACCTGTTGGACATCAAGCGCGTCGCTTTTGAAACGAAACCGGTTCAAAATTCAAAGAAATTTCAAATTTCAGATTTCAAATTTCAGATCGAAGATCAGAAGCCGAAAATCAAAGACCGAAATATAAAACGCGAAGAAATCGCCGCGATTGTTGACAGCTTTTTGAGCAAAAAGTTAAAGGAAAATCCGAAAGAAGGTGAAAATCAGAAAGAAGAAATCCAAAATCCAAAATCCAAAATCCAAAATCAAAACGTGTCGCCCGTGAAAACGATCATTCACGAATTAAAGCCGCCGGTTGCCGAAACAAACGGGGCGAAAGCGAGAGCGGTTGATTTTGTCAGTGAGGACGATGTAAAACGCGCCTTTGAAAGCGGCGAGAAAATTTATATTACGGCGAAAACCATTATTACGCCTTCGGCGCGTGATCTGGGCGCGGAAAAGGAGATTTTTGCAAAAGTTTAAGGAGAGGCAAAATTTAATTTTTATAAATCTTCCCGGAATATCTGCAAGCCTTTCATTTACATCATTTTACAATGGCTGAAACATTAATTGAAAATCAAGTTTGTACTACTTGCGGAACGGATGTGCGTCCGAACGCGCTTTTTTGCTACAATTGCGGCGCGGCGGTTGCGGAAGAAGTTCCTTCCAACAATCATCAGCAGAAGGAAAAATCATCGCGTAAAACAAAGGTTAAGGTAAAAAATAATAAACCGAAGATCGAAAATGATTTAATCAATCAGCCGGAAGAAATCGAAAAAGAAAATGTTTTGTTAGCCGAAACAAAGCCTGAAACAGAAGGCAAAGATGATGTAAAGCTGAAATCCGCCGCCGCTTTACGAAATAAAGCGAGAAGATTAGAACCGAAAAAAATTGAAATTATCTGGGAAGAACACGATAACGCGCCGAATTTATGGT
>CAYUGW010000309.1:0-5517 GCA_964444245.1 uncultured Blastocatellaceae bacterium
AAGTTACAAAACCGTCGGCTGTAAAAACTTGAATTTCGCCCTGCGGCTGAAAATTCTCTTCGCGTCCTAAAAGCCCGCCGGAAAAAGAGAATTCGCCCGAAGTTACCTGATAAATTTGCGCCGCGCCGGTCCAGTTTTCCGATAAATCGAGCGTCAGGCTTTCTTGTTCTTCAAGCGGAACGAGCGCGATCTTAAAAGGCATCGTCAGGGCTTCCGTAACCATTGCGTCCGGCGGCGGCGAAACGACCTTGACCGAAATTCTGCCGCCGCTACCGTCAAACTCGACCGAAAACCCGCCCGTATTTTTTGTTCCGGCAAAAGCCGCGACGACCGCCGATTTATTAAAATCAATTTCTGAAGCGGGCGGCAGATTTTCCGCCATTTTTTGCATTTGCGCGTAAGTCTCCGGTGTTCGCGCCACGAAAATAAAAGGTTTTGTAAATTCGCCGTTCGAGCTTTCGGCAAGCGTTTTAATCTCGCTTTTTTCGGGTGTCGGAGCAGTTTTTTCCGGCGTTTTATTGTTTGAAATTTCCATTTTATTGGTTTGATTAGTGTTTGAAACCTTCGATGTATTGCAATCGCTCTGCGCCGCCGTGCCGGCAAAAATCAATAATCCTAAAATCGGTAAAAGTCTGTAATTTTTCATAATTCTTACGCCTTCATTTTTCCGGCAATTTCCCGCATTTTCGCTTTCAGATCATTTTCATCAACTATTTTCGCCGAATTTTCACGATAAATTTCCCTGCCCGCCACCATCGTCATTTTTACGTCGCGTCCGTTTGCCGCAAAAAGCAGAGCGGAATATGCGTCGTGAACCGGAATTTGTGCCGCGTTATCGAGCGAAACGGCGATTATATCGGCTTGTTTCCCGCTTTCGAGCGATCCCGTTTCGTTTTCCAGACCGATTGCCTGTGCGCCGCCGAGCGTGGCGGTTTCGATGATTTGTTCGGCGTGCAGAAAATCTTTTTTGGTTTCAAGAGTTCGCGCCAGAAGCGTCGCAAAACGCGCTTCTTCCAGAATATCGCAGGTATTGTTGCTCGCCACCGAATCACTGCCGAAACCGGTTTTGATTCCTTTTTCCAAAAATCTTCCGAGCGGCGCAATGCCGTGTCCGAATTTGGCATTCGATTTCGGGCAATGCGCGATGCGCGACGCGCTTTTTCTAATTATATCAATATCGTTTTCCGAAACTTTGACGCAATGCGCGAGCAAAGGTTTTGCCCGGAGAACGCCGATTTCATTTAAATATTCGACCGGAGACATTTTCGGCGCATTCCATCTCAGATTAAATTTTTTATAAAGTTCGGCAAAAAATCCTTCGCCCGTTTTCAAAAAAACGTCTTCATCAATAGATTCCGCCGCGTGAATCGAGATTTCCAAATTTTCTTCAAGCGCGAATTCGGTGATTTTTTCAAAAAGTTTCCGGCTGACCGTATAAGGAGAATGCGGCGAAATCCCGACTTTGACTAGATCGGTTTCGGTTTCTTTTAATTCAAAAAACTTGTCTTTTAACTTTTCAAAATCTTCCGCCGAAGTTTCATTAAGCGGCGAAAAATCGGTTTCCTGAAACAGAACGCCGCGCAAACCGTTTGTTTTGAGCGCTTCAAAACCGGCTTTGCCGAAACGTCCGATGTCGCCGAAACAGGTAATTCCGGCGCGTGCGCCTTCGAGCGCGCCGAAAATCGCCGCTGTTTTTACGTCTTCTTCGGTCAGAATTTCGGCGCGGGTTTTTGTTAAATTTATCAGCCACGAATAGAAATCACCGTCCGACGCGTCGAGAAAACCGCGCATCGCCGTAATTTCGAGATGCGCGTGACAATTGACAAAACCGGGCATCAACACCGCTTCGCCGAAATCTTCGCGGCTGGCTTCGGGAAATTTTTCGCATAATTCGGAAGTTTTTCCGACGGCGATGATTTTGTCTTTCTCAATTAAAACCGCGCCTTTTTCAATCGGCGCGGCGGAAATCGGCAAAACAAATTCGGCGGAAAGAATTTTCATAAAAGAATTTAGATTTTTCCAAAAAAGATTAAATTATCCGAATTTTATTTTTTCACTTGCGTTGCTTTAATTCTTTGCGGATTTGCTCTAAACCTTTCCAGAATTGAAGTTACATAAGCTCTGGTCGAGGGAATATTGATATTTTGGATAAATTCCTGTTCGCTCATCTGCGCGGCTTGCTCCTTTGATTTGCTCCATTCCGTAACGCGGCTTGCGCCGGCGTTATAAGCGGCGAGCGTCATCACTGTTTCCGCCGGAAAATCGCGGTAATTGGTCCGCATTTTTTCCA
Source organism: uncultured Blastocatellaceae bacterium (assembly GCA_964444245.1). Taxonomy (GTDB): domain Bacteria; phylum Acidobacteriota; class Blastocatellia; order Pyrinomonadales; family Pyrinomonadaceae; genus JAHCHG01. Next base: position 2,291 of record CAYUGW010000309.1, read on the forward strand.
GATACCAACAGCCGATTTGAATGTTTCTTTTCGGATCACGCAGAAATTCGACGACATTTTCCGCCGTGCGTTTTTCAAATTCCTGAAAACCTGTTTCCTTCGCCCATTCACGCGCTACGGTCGGCGTAACCTGCATCAAACCGACTTCGTCTGCCGCGCCGATCTTCCACGCGCTGAAATATGTTTCTTCATAAATCACGCTCCAGACCAAATCGGGATCGAGCTTATAAACCGTTGCCTGTGTTACAATTAACTCGTCATAACGATGCATCCAATATTCCCGAAAAAAATATGTCCCCGCCGCCAAAACGAGTGAAATTATAATCAGAGTCGAATAAAGATAGCTTCGCATTAAAAACCGTTTATTTTGTAATTTTTAATTTAATCGCTTGAATTTCTTCCAGAAATCAATTGTTTGAAAAGATAGATCAACGCCTTCGTAAGATGAGCGCAGATCGAATTTGTTCAAAATATGACCTTGCAGCCAAACTTCGGCTTTAACGAACGAACCGACTTTTAATTTCGCGCCTTTTGTTTTTCGTTTTCCGGCTAAAACTTCGAGTTTGAGTCCGCCGGTGTCGAGATAAAGCCAGTAGATTTCGCTGCCCGAAAGCGGATTGCGGATTTCGTCAAAGGCTAAAACTCTGCCGCACAAACTCCAGACGTTTTCTTCGGCGATGATATTGAGCGCGGTTTCATCATAAGATTGCCAGAATAATCTTTCTTCTTTTTCGGAAATTTCGGCGCGGTGCGCCAGACCGCACAGTCCGATTTTAAGGTTTTTTTGTTCTAAAACGTTTGTTCCGACTTCGGTCAGGTTTTGCAGTTCGAATAAAACTTCGGTTTCGCTGTTTTCGATAAATCCGTGAATAACAGCTTCGCTCTCTTCATCAAATTCGGTCAAGATCCAGGGCGAGATATTTTGGGCGTAACGCGCCCGAAATCCCGGTCGGCAATTGGCAAAAACTTCGCCCGTCGTGCCTGATTCGTAAAAAACATTCCAGATTTCCAAACCTTCGCCGAGCTTCAGGCAGCGTCCGTGCAGAACGCCGCTTTTGCGTGTAAGGCGTGAAATCTCGCCGCGCTTGCCGACATCTTCGGCGAGCGCGTTAAAAGCGTTTCGGTTTGAAATTTCGATGCCGATAGCATCAAAGACTATTTCCATAAACTTTTTTTCGGCGTTTTGCTTTTTTTGTTTTTTGTACGGATTTCTTTTCTTCCATTAAAACATAATTTTCGGAATCCGCCGAAAATTTTCCGCCGCGAACCATTTCGGCGAATAAATCCACATCATAATCGGCTTCACGCGCCATTTCCTGACGGATTTTGAGCAAAACTTCTAAAAATATTGGACGACGATACATTTATATTGTTAATTGTTAATCGTTAATTGTTAAAGCGTCAAATGCAGACAATTTAATTGAGTTTTTTTCGTTTATATTTTCCCGTTAAGCAAGCGGTCTTTTTTTGCCCTAACTGTGAACGAGAAATTCGGGCGTAATGATGACGGGCGCGAAAAAGCCGGCGGCGGTATTAAAAAGTCGAATTCTTGCCTGTTTACGGACATTGGCAAGATGTCCGAAATTCCACGTAACCAGATAATCGATTTTATGAAACGAAGCGAGCGCAACGTGAATCGCGTCCGCCATATATTTGCGGTGAAAAATGCCGCGTGAAATATAACCTTCGGCTAAAATGGCGACTTCTTCCGACAGTTCGAGATTTTCCAGCGGCTTTATCAGTTTTAAATAACCGGTGCGATGCGGTTCGGCGACTTTTTCGAGTTCGCGCCGGACGAGGATCGAACTAAAAGCGCGATATTCCGAAAGTTCGTGTTCCCACCAACGAATCGTCAAATCGCGCCGAAAAGGTTCGCCGTTGTCGAGATACGCACCGACCACGGATGTTTCTAAATACAAACTAAGTTTCATCTTTCGCTAATTCCGAAGTTTCAGAAAAACAAAACTCCGAAATTTGGAATTTGTCATCTGAAATTATTTCTTATTCGGTACAAAGATTACTTTGGAATTTTGAAAATCAAATGTCAAACGATAATCTTTTAAGAAATTCCCCCCCAATATTCCGGCTTGTTCAAAACCGGAGGTTTCATTAATCATATCTAAATTGAGCGCGACCGCTCTGATGCTGTTGCGGCTGTGACTGCCGAAAGAAACTCGCGGAAGCATAAAAGACGGTACATTTTCCGTTATGCCCGCCGCACCGATGACGCGCATTTTTTTAACATCGAGATAGGGGCTGATCTCTTTCGTCCTTGCCAGATCATCGGAAATTACTGAAATACTCGCGCCCGTATCAACAATAAAATTCAGTGAATTTTCAACGCCTTCAACCTGCACCTGTCCGCTCAAAAATCCGCTCGAAGTAAGACGAAGCGGCAATGATAAGAGTTCGGTATCGGCATTTTGTTTTTCAACCGAGTCCTTTTTTGTCAAGGAAAAAGTCCGTTCGCCGTAATCAACCGTTGTCAGAAATTTGGAAATCAGCGAAATGCCGATATAACCGTCAACCGGTTGACCGGCATTGTGAAATTCGCGGATATAAACGGGAACATTTTTAATTTTCACATCGCCGATATTTACGGTTTTTAAAAATCCGTAAATAATTTCAAATTTTCCGTCGCCGCCTAAAGCTCTGGCTAAACCGCCGCGTGTAACCGGCTTGATTTTTAATCTTTTGGCGGTTTTATCTGAAATCACGGAAATTCCCGAACCCGTATCCAAAACGAATTTTAACGGTTCACTATTGTTATTAACCCTCAAAGTGATAATCGGGCGATTGCCGACCAGTTCAATCGGAACTGTCGTTTGATTTTCGCCGCCAAGTTTATACAAGGATTGTTTATTGTTGATATAACGGAGAAATCTGATCAAACCTCTGATGCGGTCGCGTCTTTCATCATCATTTTGCAGCGCAATTTGCAAAAAACGGTCGTAGGCATCGGCGGCGTCATTGAATTTTTCGGCTCGCGCCGAAACTTGTCCGAGCGCAAAGACAAAATCAGGCTCATTCGGTTCTAAATAAACCGCTTCGCGCAGTTTGTCCAAACTATCCGAAATGCGATTTTCGTAAAAATCGAGCATTCCAAGCCCTGCCCACGCCAAAGATTCTTTCCGATTCAGATATAAAGCATTATTAAAAGCCAGTTTTGCGTTTTCAAATTCTCCCGAATATAAAAGAGTTCCGCCTAAAATAGCAAAAGCATACGA
>CAYUGW010000310.1:0-723 GCA_964444245.1 uncultured Blastocatellaceae bacterium
GAGCGGAACCGATTTTTCTGAAAACTCTGCAAAAATTTAACGAGCGCTTTACCCGTTATGGTTTGCGGGAAACGACTTTGAAGCCGTGTTACGGTTTGGCGTAGGCGACGCTTGCCGTGACTTTAACGCCGCTCGCCGACACTTGCAAAGTCGTGTGGATCAATCAAAAATCTTTGCGTGAAGACGGTTTTGCCGAAGCCGCTGCGGAAAATGCTGAAGGTGCGATCCCTGTCACCTGCTGCGGTGTTCCGATTGCTGAAACCGAAGTCAAAATCGCCGATGAATCAGGAAAAGAGATGGAAGATCACCGGCAAGGTCGCGTTTTCGTGCGGGGTGCGTCCGTTATGCAGGGCTATCTCGGCGACGTTCAAACGCCGATTTCATCGGACGGCTGGCTAGATACGGGCGATCTCGGCTTTCGCATCGGTGAGGAACTCTACATAACTGGGCGCGCCAAAGATCTGATCATTCGCGGAGGCGTGAACATTCACCCGCAGGAAATCGAAAAAATCGCCGATTCTGTCGAAGACGTGCGAATGGGAACGGCGACCGCTTTTTCCTGTGTCCGCCACGACAAAGGGCGAGAGGAAATTGTTCTGGTCGTCGAAACGCGCCAAAAGGACGAAGCCGTCAGACAAAAAATCACGGAAGAAATCCGCCGCGCCGTTATCGAAACGGCAAGCGTACAGCTCGATCACATCGAACTCGCCTCCCCCGGCACAG
>CAYUGW010000310.1:733-5501 GCA_964444245.1 uncultured Blastocatellaceae bacterium
AAAACAACCAGCGGTAAAATCCAGCGCGGGCTTTGCCGTGAAAACTTTTTGAAGAATTTTGACGGAAATTAATGAAATGGAATTTGAAAATTTTCTAAACATCATCATCACGGAAATTCGCCAAATGGCAAGCGACGGCTCTGCGCCAGCGGAACTCGGAAAAAAAGAACTTTCCGCGCAAACAGAACTTAAAGAATTAAACCTCGATTCGCTTGGCAAACTCTCACTGCTTTCGGCGGTTGAAGACCGCGCCGATGTAATTTTGGGTGAAGGGGATTTACACGGAATACAAACGCTCGGCAATCTGGCAAAAGCAGTTAAAGAGTTAACTTAAATTACATTAAATAAATTTGGAGGAAATATGAGTAAGGTTTGGGAATAATATGTTAGTGAGATGTACAAAAAATTTGGTTATATAGCGACCTGGACTCCGGGAGTCCAACTAAAACTTGGAGATTTTGGAATAATCAAAAAAAAAATTTTGATCGGAAAGCTAATATCGGAAGTCTTGGTATAACATTTGAAACCAGACCTGATTCCAGCGAGGAAAGTCAAAAGCATACATCTACCGGTTATGTTTCGGTAATCTTTAAGGCTGCCGGGAAAGCGCCCCAAGTCGGCAGTGTTTTAACCCAGGCTGAAGTAGGTTTCACAATCGAATTCAAAAAAAGCAAATCAACCGGCTATGAAGCACTTGGCTGCACGGCTCCATCAATTGAAAACCAACTGGAAATAGGAAAAAAAGTTATTGAATTGTATAAAAAAGGTGATTGGAACAAAGATTGGGTAGCGATTACCGAGCTTGTAGAAGCTAAATCAGCGACGGTTTTAATTTCAAACAGCAGTAATTCCTAAATTGAAATATCCGTAAAAGTAAATATCTCAGGGGCAACAGCCAGCATCGCTGACGTAAATGCCAAACTTCAAGTTGAGTTTTCACGAGATATGAATACTCAACTTGTTTCTGAAAAAGGATTGACTCCTTTATTTAAGGCAAGAGGAATTAAAAGTAATGGTCCAGTTGGTCCGTTTGAAAATATTAACAAATTGAGCAGTTTAGATTTTTTGGATTATGCAACTCCAAACTCTTTAACAGGTGAGGAAGAGTTATTGTTTGAACCGATTTTATTTGACTTTTCAGATGAAGAAATTTGACTTGTTACATAAGTTTAGAACTGTCAATGGAAAATTTTATAACTATGGATAAATCAGCAGCAGTTACAGGTTTGGGAGTAGCATCGGCTTTGGGGTCGTCAGTCGAAGAATTCTGGCAGAATCTTTTGGCTGGAAAATCCGGTTTTCGAGTAGTTGAAAATCTCGGTCTGCCGACACGCGGATGCCGCATTGCTGCGGAAGTTTTAATGCCGCCTCGAAACGGCGAAATAAATTCGGTTAATCCATTGCCGCGCGCCGTCGAACTCGCGCTTTTTGCCGCCCGGCAAGCGTGGATGGATGCCGCCTTCGATAAAGCGGAAATTGACAGGGAAAGAATCGGCGTGGTCGTCGGAACGGGAATCGGTAATCAGGATTTAGCGGATATTTCCGTCGAAAAATTAAACGCGGGCGTAAGACTTTCGCCGCTCACCGCTTTTCGTTCGTTCGCGCACGCGGCTGCGTGCGAAATACTTCGCGAGTTTGATTTGAAGGGCGCCGTGCAAACCGTCACGTCAGGATGCAATTCCGGCGCGGATGCCATCGGATTAGCTTTGGACTGGATTCGCCTCGGCAGATGCGACGCCGTTTTAGTCGGGGGAACAGAAGCCGAAATTACGCAATCGTTTTACGGCGCGATGACTGCCGCTCGCGCTTTGACGACGAAATTCAATGATAATCCGACCGAAGCGAGCCGCCCGTTTGACGCAAAACGCGACGGCAACGCGCCGGGCGAAGGCGCGGGATTTTTAGTTCTCGAATCAATCGAACACGCCGAACGAAGGCGAGCGAAAATACGCGCTAAAGTCTTAGGTTTCGCCAACTGCGCTGCTGGAAATCGCCCTGCTTACGATCCGTTTAACCCGATTTTCGACACGCAGCCCTTAATGCGGACGATGCGGACTGCGCTCAAAGATTCCGGAGTTAGGGCTGATGAGCTTTCTGCCGTCAGCGCTAACGGTTCGAGCAGTATTTTTTACGATCCGCTGGAAGCCAAAGCGATCCGCGAACTCCTCGGCGAATACTCGGAAAATGTTCCGGTTTTTTCGATCAAAGGTGCGCTGGGACAAACCGGCGCGGTCACTCCTGCGCTACAGGCGATCGCGGCTGTTTTATCTATCGAAAACGGCATTTTACCGGCGACGGCAAATACAAACGAAAAAGATGAATGCTGCCCGATTAATTTGATAATGGGCGAACCGCTGGCGGTATCTGCCCAGACCATACTCTGCAACGCTATCGGTTTCGGAGGTTTTTACTACGCTTCAACGGTATTCGGTATTTGAAAATATAGTGAAAATTTACCGAAGTTAAATCTGTGTGGTAACTTAATTACTTTTGAAAACGATATTTCATATTTTGCTTAGCAAAATTTAATCGAAATGTATAAAAACTAAGATGGGAAGCCGGCATTACGATATTAGAAACGTTACCGAGATAAAATAGGAGCATCTTTCACTTTTTCAAAAAGATTTGTTTTAGCTCGGTCATTGTTAGTAGAAAAATAATGATTTTTCGTTTGATTAAATGGCTCGCGTGAATCGGCTGAAATCTCTTTTTCCTTTGTCGCAAAGTTTTGTTTAGTTTCAATCTTTTCGACTATCTGACGGCTCAAAATCCCGACTTGTTTTCCGTTGTCCGCAAGTTTTACAAAATCTGCTTTGCTCAAATTGCTCGTCAAAATTTTGTTTATCTGTCCTTCAAAGTTGTTTTGTTTGAAATCCGGGTTCTTTTTGAACCAATCCATCAAATCGGTCTTTATACCATCACGCAGCAATGCCATTTTTTCGTTTCGGTTGTAGTCTTGACGGGTTTGGTTCAACTTTACTGCTTCACGGTCGAGTTTGGAAAAGGCTTCGGTTACTTTTGATTTGTCATCGCTTGTTTGCCAGAGATTTGTGGCTTTTCCCAGTTGTTTGTAGGTAGCGAAGGCTTGGCGACTCGCTTCGGGCGATATTTGCCGATGATCCGCGTTTAATTCCTTCGGTTCGAGCTTATCTTTGACAACTTCAATGGCTTTCCATCTCATTTCCGAGCGTTCTTCATTTGAAAAAAGAGTGTTTGGATCGAAGTTTTTTTCCAAATCAGCATTGTCAGAAATTTTTCCTTTCAACCTTGCTCCGAACATTTGCTTTTCTGCTTTTTCGAGTTCTTTTTCAAAAATGCGTAATGAAACAGGCGTATTTTCGGCTAATTCCTGATATGTTCTTTTACCGGAAAGATTCTGTGATCTTTCGGCTGTTTCAACAGTTTTGGGAATTTTCAATTTATTTTCTTCCAAAACTTTCAAACCTTCGGAAATTTCCGCAAAATCATTTTTGATAGTGGCATTCATTTCGCCCAAAAACTTTTCATTTGCGGTAAATTTGTTCAAATCCGTGATGGTGATTTCCTTTTGCACGGCTCTTAAGAATTGGTCGTCAACTCTGTTTGAAACGAGATTTGGAGATTTTGCGCCCAAAGCGGCTGAAACAATTTTCTGATGATTGATTATCGAAAGGACTGCTTGATTTCGAGTCTGCATTTTGGCGTTTGCACGGGCGACATATTTATTTGTCAATCTTTCATTTTCACGCAAAGCGTTTCTTGCTTCGCTTTGAAATTGCATGATTTTATCGAGTTTTTCGAGAATTGCCGTTTTAGTTTCAATTACTTTGCCGGAATCGTCTTTTTGATAAATTGTTTCCGTAATTTCTTCTCGAATATTTTGCAGAGCCTCATCTTGTCCTTTTTCACGGGCGCGGGAAATCTCTTTATTATTGAAATTTTCAAATTTGTATTTCTCGTTTTGCCGCATATCATCAGGATAGAATTTTTCGAGCAGTTCGCGGTAAGTTTCCGTGCTGACCAGAGCGTTTTCCGGCAGTTTGATACTGATGATCGTCTTATTTTCGACTTTGGAAATCTCGGCACGATTGAAGGTTTGAAGAACTTCACCGATTTTTTTCATTTCCGCGTTCTCGCTTTTCTGAAATTGCCCGGCGAGATTTTCCAACTTTTCGACCGGCTGATTTTTGAGCAGAACGGCGATGGCTGAAACATCCCGATCGCTTATTTCATTTAGCGTCAAGCGTTTAGAATCAATTCGGTCTCCCAGAATCCGTGCTTGGTGAAACAGGCTGGTTAAATGAAAGGAGCGTTCCGCAGGGCTGACCATATTTTTCGGTTGTTCGGAAAGGCTGATCTCTTCTACTCTTTCCGACTGCAATTTTTTGAAAGAGAATTGGTATTCGAGGTTTTCCTTTTGCTGAGTTGCGCGTGCGTAAACAAAATCCTTTTCCTGCGGCGGCAATTTTTGGTAGATTTCCAGGTGGTCAAAACTATTTTTGTATTTCAGTGCGTCATTCGGCGACTTTATACTTTCAAAAAAATGTTTGGTGGCAAGCAATGAATCTTTAATATCGCGTCTTTGCAGTCTTGAATCCAGACTTTCAATCAATTTATGGGCTTCGGGGCTTGGTTTGATTTCGCCTTTCAAAAGCGATTGGACAAGCGCGCGGCGACTTGCGCCGCTATGTGCGAAACCTAATCGAGCGGCAGTCATCTCGTTTGTATAATGGGTGGGCGAGGGTTCTGTAAACAGAAACTGCATTTCCCGATTTGTTAAAGGTCGCGG
>CAYUGW010000311.1:0-5484 GCA_964444245.1 uncultured Blastocatellaceae bacterium
GCATCCCAGCTTTTGCTGCCGGCGGTTTCGGGAGTTTCGGAAAGCCAGAAGGTTTGTGTTTCCAGAAGTTTAAAACGGGCTTTGCGGTAAAGAATCGCCGAAAACTCGCCGTCCGTTTTGCCGTCCGTTCTGCCCGCGCCGCACCAGGCGAAATCGGGCAGAAGAGTTTCCAAATCCTTTAATTGTCCGACCAGAGCCTCTTGAACTCCGATTAAATCGGCTTTGTGAAATCGAATCACATCGGCAACCTTTTGTTTGCGAAATTCCCAGGCATTATCGCCGTCGCGCGGTTCGTTGTATTTAATATTAAAACTCATCACGCGAACCGTTTCTTCATTTTTGTTCCGGCTAAATGAAATATCGGCAAACAAAAGTAAAATAAAAATTGTAAAAACGGGCAGTAAAATTTTTTTCATAAAAGTGATTTAATAAATCGAAAACAAAGCGCAATGATCAGAGTTTTGCTCAGGTAAAACGATTTAGATATTGCTTGTATTAAATGGTTTTGAATCCGGCAACAAACTTTTTTTCTTGCAATAACTTTAACCGAAGTTGTATCTTTTGTTAAAACCGTGCAACAAAAATTTAATTTCTGAAAGTATTTATTTAACGCCGATTTATAAATAATTTGTCAATTCAAACAGCAAAAACAGAGGGAAAAGTGAATAAAAATATCAAACTTTTAATTTTAACCGTAATCGTGGTTTTTTTAATTTTGCCGTTGGCGATCAGAGCCGAAATCAAGACTTTCGGAAATGTCGAAGGCATCGCCGAAACGCGGGCAAACGGCGTTGTTTTGCAGACCTCGACAAATTCAAAAGTCGAAATATTGTTTCACGATACGGAAGTTGTCAGAATTCGGTACGCGCCGAACGGAAATTTTGAACGTGATTTTTCTTATGCGATCGATTATTCGTTGGAGAGAAAATTTCCCGCTGCAAAAGTTTCGCAAACCGCTTCGCAGATTATTTTGACAAATGATTCGGGCGCACGGGTCGTGATTGAAAAAACGCCGCTGCATATTTCGATTTATGATGCAACCGGCGATTTGGTCGTGCAGGACGATAAAAAGCGTCCGCCGAATTTCGATACCGAAACGGGCGAAATTCAAACGACGAAGCTGCGAAAAAGCGAGGTCGAAACATATTACGGTTTCGGCGAAAAGGCTTTTATGGAAATGTCGCGCAACGGGAAATTTATGACGATGTGGAACACGGACACTTTTGCCTATCCCATCGGCACCGACCCGATTTATCTGGCAATTCCGTTTTTCTACGCGCTACACAACGGCAAATCTTACGGCATATTTTTCAATAATTCGTTTCGCACATTTTTCGATATGGGCAAATCCGCGCCCGGCAGATACACGTTCGGCGCGGACGGCGGCGAACTCGATTATTTTGTGTTCATCGGCGGAAAAGAGCGTTCGCCGAAAAAGGTTTTAGCCGATTACAGCAATTTGACGGGCAAAACACCTCTGCCGCCCGTTTGGGCTTTGGGCAAACATCAATCGCGCTGGTCGTATTTCCCCGAATCGCGTATCCGCGAAATCGCCGCCGGTTTTCGAAAAAACAAGATTCCGGCGGACGTGATTTATTTCGATATTGATTATATGGACGAATACCGCGTTTTTACGTGGGATAAAAAGCGTTTTCCCGATCCGAAAAAGCTGATTTCCGATTTAACCGAAGACGGATTCAAATCCGTGATAATCATTGATCCGGGCATCAAGCAGGACGATAATTATTCGGTTTATACGGACGGTTTAAAAAAAGATATGTTTGTTAAAAACGCGGACGGAACGATTTTGATCAGAAACGTCTGGGCAAAAGAATCAACATTTCCCGATTTTACCGATCCTCGTGCCAGAGAATGGTTTAGTTCATTTTATAAAACACACTTGGACGAAGGCGTTGCCGGATTTTGGAACGATATGAACGAACCCGGCGTTTTTGTAACGGAAAAAACGGAAAGACCGGAAATTTTTCATCATCCGGAAAAAACTTTTCCATACGACACACCGCACGCGGGCGACGGTTTTCCCGATACGCACCGGCGTTATCACAATGTTTACGGAATGCAGATGGCGCGATCTTCATTTGAAGGTTTGCGAAAACTCGAGCCGGAAAAACGTCCGTTCGTGCTGACGCGCGCCGGATTTGCCGGAGTTCAAAGGTTTTCCGCCGTTTGGTCGGGCGATAATTACTCGAGCTGGGATCATCTCGCGCTTTCGATTCCGATGCTGACGAATCTGAGCGTTTCGGGCGTTCCGTACGTCGGCGGCGATGTCGGCGGTTTTGCCGAAATGCCGAGCGGGGAACTTTATGCGCGTTGGCTGCAAGCCGCTGCTCTGATGCCTTTTTTCCGTTCGCATTCGGTCGGTTGGGTCGGCGATAAAGAACCCTGGGCTTTCGGCGAAGAATTTACAAAAATCAATCGCGCCACCATCGAACTTCGCTATCAATTTCTGCCGTATCTCTACACGCTTTTTTATAATCACGAAAAAACCGGCGAACCCGTAATGCGCCCGCTCTGGTATGAATTTCCCGAAGATAAATTGACTTATTTAAACAGCGATCAATTTATGGTCGGCAAAGATATTCTGGTCGCGCCGGTTATTCGTGAAGGAATGCGGACTCGCGGAATTTATTTGCCGGTTGGCGCGGAATGGATCGATTGGCACACGGGCGCGAAAATTGAAAGCGGAAAAATTCATTATCTGCAAACACCGCTCGATCATCTACCGATTTTCATCCGCGCCGGCGCAATTATTCCGACTCAGCCCGTTATTCAAAACACGAACGAAATGCCGAAAGTTAATTTAACTTTGAATGTCGCCGCCGGAATTTTGCCCGGAAAAGAGGAGGAAACAACCGTTTTTCAAGATGCGGGCGAAGGTTACGGCTACCGGAAAAACGATTTCCGAGAAATAAATGTTTCGCATAAAAAAGGAGTTTTAAGCCTCAATTATGCGGGAAATTTCAAAGGACAAAAGATTGATTCGATTGAAGTTGTCGGAATCGAAAAAATGCCTGCCGATGTAAAAATTGACGGCGTTTCGACCAAAACTTTTAAATTTGATGAAGCCAGAAAACGTCTAAGAATTTCGTTTCCGGTTTCAGAGCCGAAAGAGATTTTGCTGTTTCGATAAATTTTTCCACTAAAACAAAAAGCCATTTAAATATACTGTCTTTACCGTTAAGCAAGCGGTCTTTGACCGCGTTTCACCGTTATTTTATAAGGGAAACGCGGTCAAAGACCGCTTGCTTAACCAAATATTTTATTTGTCCTCAATTCTTTCGGCATCATTCTTGCACTACACACCCCGGAAAGCAGTTTTTCGTCAAAAAATTGCCACTAAAATATTTAAAATTTTACAAATGACAAATTCACTGATTGAAAGATTTTTAGCCAAAGCGGGAACTTTTTCGCATCTGACCGTGCCGCTCGGAGCGGTCGTGATTTTGCTGGTTTTGCTGATTCCTTTGCCGGCGTTTTTGCTCGACGTTTTGATCAGTTTTAACCTGATGATTTCGGTCGTGATTTTGCTCGTTTCGATGTATATTGCCGAACCGAAAAAATTCACCTCGTTCCCGAATCTGCTGCTGATGACGACGCTTTTCCGGCTTGCGTTGAATGTCGCCACGTCGCGCCTTATTTTGACCGACGGAAGCAGCGGCGATGCAGCCGCTGGCGCGGTTATCAAAGCGTTCGGCGAATTCGTCATCGGCGGGAATTTCGTCGTCGGTGTCGTTATTTTTCTGATCTTGCTGGCAATTCAATTTCTGGTCGTCAATCACGGTGCGGTGCGCTCTTCGGAAGTTACGGCGCGTTTTACGCTGGACGCGATGCCCGGTCAACAGATGGCGGTCGATGCCGATCTAGCCGCCGGTTTGATTGACGAAAAAGAAGCCAAACAACGCCGCAAAGACATCAGCGGCGGGGCGGAATTTCACGGCGCGATGGACGGCGCGATTCGTTTTACGCAGCGCGATGCGGTCGCTTCGATAATCATCGTCGTCATCAACGTCGGCGCGGGTTTTGCCATCGGCGTTCTTCAACACGGATTGAGTTTGGGCGAGGCGATTGAAATCTATACGACTTTGACGGTCGGCGACGGCGTGGCGGCGGCGGTTCCTTCGCTTTTCGTGTCGGTGGCGGCGGCGATTATTACGACGCGCCTGGCGACCGATTCGAGTATGGGCAGCGATGTCAGCACGCAATTATTGGGAAACTCGCGACCGCTTTTTATTTCTGCCGGGGTTTTGTTTTTTCTCGGAATTTTGCCCGGAATGCCGCATTTCGCGTTTTTGGCACTTGCCCTCGGAACGGGCGGAGTTGCTTATTTATCAATGCAGCAGAAAAAACATACGGCGGAAAATGAAGCCGATCAAAAACAAGCCGACAACGAAGCGGAAATTGCCAAACAGCCCGAAAGAATCGAGAGTTTATTAAAGGTTGACGCGCTTGCTCTGGAAGTCGGCTACGGTCTGGTCGGACTTGTCAGCGGGGATGATTCCTTCTTAAATCGGATTCGCGAAATTCGTCGTCAAGCGGCGGTCGAACTCGGCATAATTGTTCCGTCCGTTCACGTTACGGATAATTTACAGCTTGCCCCGCGTGAATACGCGATTTTACTTAAAGGCGAAAAGATCGCTCACGGCGAGATTCATCCCGACGGTTTTCTGGCAATTGATCCGGGCGCGGTGCGCGAGAAAATTCAGGGCATCGAAACGATCGATCCGGCATTCGGAATGCCCGCCGTCTGGATTCGCCGAAACGAAGACCGCGACCGCGCCGTTTCTGCCGGTTATACGGTGGTTGATCCGACGACCGTGGTTTGCACGCATCTTTCCGAATTGATTAAAAACTTTGCTCACGAGCTTTTGGGCAGACAGGAGACGCGGCAACTTCTCGATGCTCTGGCAGAAACTCATCCGAAAACCGTCGAGGAAGCAACGCCGAAAGTCTTGTCTCTGGGCGAAACGCAGAGAGTTCTGCAAAATCTTCTGCGCGAGCGAGTTCCGATTCGTGATCTGGCGACGATTTTGGAGGCTCTGGCAGATGTCGGAGTTGTGACGCGTGATGTCAATGCTTTGACAGAAGCCGCCCGCGGATCTCTCGCACGAACAATCTCGGCAAGTCTGTCCAATGAAAGCGGTGAACTCTCGGTTTTAAGCCTCGATCCGCGCCTCGAAGCGCAGATCGCCGAACGGCTCGGTTTGCTCGGCGGCGCAAATCAGCACGTTATCGAGCCGGAATTCGGCAAACATCTTCTGGAGAAAATCGAGACCGCGTGTCGCGCCGCAGTGATGTCGCAGCCCGTTGTTTTATGCTCTTCGATGGTTCGCCCGCACCTGCGCAAACTTACGGAACGGTTCTTGCCTGAACTGGTCGTGATCGCCCACGGCGAAGTTTCTTCAAACGTGAAACTCGTTTCAATGGGAACAGTTAGTTGATTTTAGATTTTGGATTTTGGATTTT
>CAYUGW010000312.1:0-5464 GCA_964444245.1 uncultured Blastocatellaceae bacterium
GGTCAAATGTTTTCTTCGGTAAATTAAAAACTTACGAAAAAAGATTTTATTGTTAATCCGAAGCGGCGAAAATCAAAATATTTTTCCCGTTTCTTTATATTTTATTTGGTTTCGTGGTTTAATTAGTTTAATGAGTGAAATAAAAGTCTTTGATGAAGCGGAAGAATTAGATCAATTTGCCGCTAAAAGTTTTATCAGTATCGGAAATCAGGCGATCAAAAAAAACGGGCGTTTCAGCATTGTCCTGTCCGGCGGTTCGTCGCCGAAAGAGCTTTATAAACTGCTGGCTTCCGATGATTTCAGATCGCAGATTGACTGGCAAAAGGTGTTTTTCTTTTTCGGCGACGAACGCGATGTTTCGCCGGCTTCGGATCAGAGCAATTTCAAGATGGCAAACGAGAGTTTGTTCAAGCCGCTGGAAATTCCGAAAACCAATATCTTCCGCTGGCAGACGGAAATTATCAATGCGGCGGAAGTCGCCGAACAATATGAAAAATACATCAGGAAATTTTTCGCTCTAAAACCGGACGAATTTCCGCGTTTTGATCTGATTCTGCTCGGAATCGGGGACGACGGACACACCGCTTCGCTTTTTCCGCACACCAAAGCCCTGAGTGAAAATAAAAAAATCGCGGTTGCCAATCTGGTCAAAAAATTAAATTCCTATCGCCTGACGCTGACTTTTCCGGTAATCAACAACGCATCGAATATAATCTTTTTGGTCAGCGGCGAGCAAAAAGCGAAAACCTTGCAAAAGGTTTTGGAAACCGATCCGCAGCCGGAAAAATTCCCGGTGCAGGGCGTTATGCCCTTAGACGGAAAAGTAACCTGGCTGATTGACGAAGATGCCGCCGAATTCTTGAAGAAATAAAATTGGTATTTACTTAGTTAAGCTAGAAAAGTAATAAAAGATTTTCGATGTAAGTTTGGAGAGCGCGCCTTTAGGCGGCTATCGCCAGCCAAGCGCGGCGGAAAAAGCCGCGTAAACGCGGGACTCCAAACGCTCGAAAATTTAATTTACAGAATACTTACTATTTTCCATTTACTGTTTTACTATCATGACCAAATAAAAAATTTATGGAAATTGAATTGGGTATCTCGATTTTGATTCTTTTATTGCTGGTCGTTTTGGCAACGGTTGATATGGCGTTTTCGCAATTGAGCGATGTCGGTTTGCGAAGACTTTCGTCAGATTACGAAGAAAGCAAAAAGGATAAAACGATTGCGTTTCTACAAGAAATTCTGGAAAATCGTCCGCGTTTCCGCTTCGCGATTTCGACGGCGATTCACATTTTAATCATTGTTTTTGCCGTTCTCGTAACAATAATAACCTATCACTTTTACAAGACACATTTTGAACTCCTGAGTATTTCGCTGGTTGTTTGCCTGATTTCCTCGATCATTTTCCGCCAGATTATTCCGCGTCTTTTAACCCGCAATAATCCTGAAAAGCAATTGATTTTTATGCTTCCGCTGATTCGCCCGTTTTACGGTTTGCTGTCGGCGGTTGCCGATCCGTTTCAGTTTTTCACCACAGACGAACCCGAACTCGAAACCACGATTGTTCCGGCGCAGCCGACCGAAGAAGAAAAAACCGATTATGCCGAAGACATACAGGCTCTGATCGAAATGGGCGAAGCCGAAGGAATTTTGAATGAAAATGAGCGCGAACTGATCGAAACAATGGTCGAATTCAACGAAACGAAGGCGGGCGAAATAATGACTCCGCGCACGGAAATTACGGGTTTGCCGATTGATTCGACCGTCAAAGATGCGCGGGATTTGATAATCGGGGAAAAATATTCACGGCTGCCGGTTTATAAAGACACGATTGACAACATCGAAGGCGTAATTTACGTGCGCGACCTGATGAATGCCTGGTCGGACGGCAAGGAAGAAGAACCGATCAAATCTTTTCTGCGCCACGCGTATTTTATTCCCGAAACTAAATCCGCCGCCGAACTCCTGAAAAATATGCAGTCGAATCACACACAGATTGCGATTGTCGTTGACGAATACGGCGGAGTTGCCGGACTTATCACGGTCGAGGATATTTTGGAAGAAATCGTCGGCGAAATCGAAGATGAGGACATCGAAGAAGAAATCATCGAAATTATGGAAAAGGACGGCGGTTATTACGACGTACTCGGTTCGACCGAAATCGGGAAAATCGAACGCCTTTTTGATATGGAAATCGAGGATGACGATTTTACGACCATCGCCGGTTTGATTACGAGCGAAGCCGGATATGTGCCGAAAATTGCCGAAATACTCGACATCAGCGGGCTTGAAGTCGAAATTCTCATTGCCGACGAAAAGAAAATCTCGCTTGTCAGAATAAAAAAGGTAATTCCCGTAACAATAACGGAAAATGTTGAAGCAGCATAATTATTGGTTTGTCGCGTCTTTTGTGATATAAATTAAGTCAAAGAATTTTCTTTTATATTTCAATTTAAAATTATTTTTAGAGAAATTTAATCATAATTTTCAGAAGTTTTGTGTTTATCGAGAATTACAATAATCCCGACAATTTTGTTCGGGTCAATAGAAAAAAGCGAATAAAATTTAGCTTTTAAGATTTAAGGAGTAAAAAAAATGGCTATCAGACTTGGTGATACAGCACCCGATTTTACTGCCGATACGACCGGCGGACGACTTAATTTTCATGAATGGCTGGGCGATAACTGGGGCGTTTTATTTTCGCATCCGAAGGATTACACGCCCGTTTGCACGACCGAACTCGGAATGGCGGCAAAGCTCAAAGACGAATTTGACCGACGCGGAGTCAAAGTCCTCGCTCTGAGCGTTGATTCGCTCGATTCGCACGAAGGTTGGTCGAGAGACATCGAAGAAACGCAGCACGCGCAACTGCATTTTCCAGTAATTGCCGACGAAGACCGCGCGGTTTCCGGTCTTTACGATATGATTCATCCGAACGCCGATGATACTTTTACGGTGCGCTCGGTTTTTGTGATTGATCCCGATAAAAAAGTCCGTCTAACGATAAATTATCCGGCAAGCACCGGACGCAATTTCGACGAAATCTTGCGCGTCATTGATTCATTGCAGCTGACCGATAATTACAAGGTCGCCACGCCCGTCAATTGGAAGGACGGCGACGACTGCATTATCGTTCCCGCGCTATCAGATGAAGAAGCAAAGGAAAAATTCCCCGCCGGTTGGAACGAAGTAAAACCGTATTTGCGAGTTACGCCGCAACCGAATAAAGGCGCAAAAAGCGAAAGCGCATAATTTTTTTTTCAGGGCTTTGTGATATTTCAATATCGCAAAGCCCTTTCTATTTATATATATGATTTCTACGAAAGCAAAAATCTTAATTTCGCTGATGATTTTTACAGCGGTTTTGCTCGGTTCAAACTGCAAATCTCTTTCGCGTTTAATTGATAAAGGCGGACAAATCTTTATTGTAGAAATTGAAACCGATCAGCCGAACCGCGCCGAAATAGTTGAACAGGCGTTAAAAGTAATCCAAAATAAAATTTACTTTGGAGGTTTGGACGGCGAGGTAACAAAAAATCCCGTACAGGAAAATCAAATTTCAGTTAAAATTTACGGCACGAATGATTGGGAAAAATTGAAAAAATTTTTATTCACGACCTATCAATTGGAATTAAAAAAAGCCGTTTCGCCGCCGAATCCTTATCCTGTGCAAATTTTTGGCACCAAAGAAGCAGCCGAAGAAAAGGTTTTGGAAGGACAGGAAATTTTGCCGTATTTAGAAAGAGATGACGATTTGCCGCATTTAGAAAAAGATAAAGATTACCGGCGATTCATAATAGTCGAGAAAAACGTCATCATAAACGGTGAAGACATTCGCGATGCTCAAGCAATTTCGTGGTCAGGAGAAGCGGATAATTATCAAATTTCATTTACCCTCAAACCCGAAGGCGCAAAGAAATTCGGCGATTGGACAGGGAAAAACATCGGAAATTATATCGCTGTAGTGCTTAATAAAGAAGTTCAAAGCACTGCATATATAAAAAGTCAAATCTTCGATCAAGGACAAATTGACGGCAGATTTACCAAACAATCCGCCGAAGATATTGCGCTCAGTCTGGGAAGCGGCTATCTGCCCGCGACTCTGAAAATAATTGAAGAAAAACCTCTTGGAAATTAACATCTCTCTCTCTCTCTGCGTATTAAAAAAACTCTAAAATCTTAAGTTATGGCAAAAAAGAAAAGTAAATTTTTGAGCGGCAAACGCATTGATCCGAATCTCGACGTAAATGAAACCGCATCGATAGTTTTAGCCGCCAAACGCGGAGTTGTCCATTCGGGCAAAAAATCAAAAAAAGGCGGAAAATCCGCAATTTTTATATTAGGCGGCGGAAGCCCGAAAAACTTTGCCCTTCAAACCGAACCGCAGATTCAGGAAGTTCTCGGCATTGACGAAAAAGGACACGATTATTTTCTGCAAATTACGGACGCTCGCCCGGACAGCGGCGGACTTAGCGGCGCAACTCCTTCAGAGGCAGTAAGTTGGGGAAAAGTCGATCCCGAAAAATTGCCCGATGCGGTTGTTTGTTATGTAGATTCGACAATTGCTTTGCCAATCATTACTGCTTACGCGCTTGCCAGACACGAACCGCGCGAGCCGAAACGCCTTTTTTCGCGGCGCGATGAATTTATGAAACTGCTTCAGAATGAATACGACAAATCAACTAGAAGATAAAAAAGGTTGGCGATTAAAATTATTCGCCAACCTTTTTCCTTTACAGTTTTATTTTTTCCTTTTAATTCCCTTCTGCTTCATTCTTACCTAAAAATAATTTGTAACAAATCACCGATTTTTTCCATTATCTATTAGAAAAATGAAATTATGGAGCGTGTAAAAAATAAGTTGTAAGGATATAAATTGCCACTAGCTTATGTTCTTTGAAAAAATAAAACCGTAAAATAATCGCGAAGCGGACTGGAGCGCGGGTCCGTCCCGGTTGCAACCGCTGCGCAAGCGGCGGAATAGCGTTTGTTTACAAATCAACTTTATTCAAATCAGAGGCTTTTTCGCGCTTGTTGCGCTCATTGCAACCGGGACGGACCCGCGCTCCAGTCCGCTTCGCGCCTTAGTCGAATTAACCTTTTTTACGGTATTTATTAATCAAAGAACATAAGCCGCACGGCAATTGATAAAAATCAAAGCGTTATAACTTATTTTTTACACGTTCCTATGTAATGCCTCAGTAAAAAGTTACAGACAAAGTTTTTTGCTAAAAGATCGCGGGCGCAGAGCTGCAGCCCTTCCCGACCTGTTATTATTATTAACTTGTCTTGATAAACTTTATCTTACAATGAAGATGGAGTTTACAAATCAAGTTAAAAATGATTTTAGGTCGGGAAGGGTTGCTTTGCGCCAATGGCATTAAGTTAAGCGAAAATCGTAAAACGCGCCTGTTAGTCTGTTTTCAACGCGGGAAAACTAAATCGTTGATAAATAAAGACACCT
>CAYUGW010000313.1:0-3869 GCA_964444245.1 uncultured Blastocatellaceae bacterium
CCGGCATAAAAATCATTCGTTTTGAATTTGGATGCGCCGGGCAGAAAAAGTGCGGAAAAGATAAGTATAAATAAACCGCCGACAAATCCCAGTACGGCGGTCAGCCCAACTATTTCATCGCCGCCTAAAATTCCTAAAATAGGTGTTACTAAAACGCATAAAAATAAAAACCAGACCAGACTGAACTTTGCACCATTGGCTTTCGTCCAGAGGCTTTTTTTATTGTTCAATTCAAAAAGCTGCGGCAGAGTTCCGCCGTTTGCCAAAACTTCGGACACAACTCCCATCGGCAAACCGCAGCGCGAACAAAATCTTAAATCTCCCGATGCTTGCTGTTGACCACAACGCGGACAAAACATTTCTTTTTCTCCTAAAAGGTAAATTTATAAAACTTTTATGACAAATGTCGAAAAATACTGTTTGTCATAAAACCCTACGTTAAACTATTGCCGAGAGTTCGTGCAAAATCAAGTTTTTATATTTTAGCGGACGGTGATTTGTAGCCAGGCAATTGAGCAGACCGGCTTGCGTAGTTATACATTTGGAGAATAGCAAGGGCGCGACCGTGAAAATGTTCGGCGCGGACGGCGGTTTCGAGCAGAAGTTCGGCAATCGTTCTCATTTTTTCCGGCGCGGGAAGTTCTTTTAATAAATCCTCGTCGGAATTGAAAGTTGCAAAAGCCTTTTGCCTTGTTTGCTCGACTTCGTTTAAGTATTCGGTGATTTTTTCCTTGGTCGAGCGGCTTTCCGGCAAAGTCCATTCATACGGATCGTCCCAGAGTCTGGCGGTTATGCCGCCGAAGGTTTGTTCGACCATAGCCGCGCTTCGTAAGATGAATTCGCCGCATGAATAAATCGTAAAATAATCCTTCATCAAGTCCGGTTTCCAAAAAAGTTTGTCCTGCGGAAGCATATCTACAAAATTAGTCAAATTATAATGCAGAAGGTTAAATTGTGCGTCAAAAGTTTCAATTAAAGTTTTCATAATGTTCTAATTAAAGTTTTCATAATAAAAAAGAGCGGCAAGAAAAATCCCGCCGCCCGATTATGTTCAATTTATTGCCGCAAAATCAAGTTGACGATAAATTTTTTTTCGCTGAATTTATTTCTTTCTGAATTTACGGTCGTCTTCAACCAAAACCAGCCCGTAATTTCTGCCGCCGAAATTAATTCCGTTTTGAATTTTGCCCTTTACGCCGAGCTGTGCGCCTCTTGACGGAACGCTTTTCTTGGTTAAAACCCAGATCGAACCCGTGCCGTCGTCAACTTTATAGATGCCGCCGCTCTGATTTAAGATCGGAATCGAACCGCCGTAACTGTTCTGCACCGTTCCGGCAATTCCGACCTCTTTATCGAAAAATCTCGACGGATTCGCTTCGATGTCCGCAATGCTCGTGCGCTTCGGACAAGCCGCCGTCAAAAGCCCGACCATTAACACCAAACACACTAAAAACGTCTTTGTTCCTTTATTCATTTTTTCTCCTGTTTTATAAACTAAAATTTTATTTGGAGAGAGCATAGCACCGTTGATAAAGATTCATTTTTCCGCTAAAAGTTTGCCAAATTTTTTAATTTTTGAGATGCTAATCCACAGATAAAACAATAATTTCCACTGTCAAAAAAAAAATGTCAACGGCAACGCAAAAAGTTTCAAAGGAAATATTTTCCTATATATCGAGTATTGCGCTCGATGTCTGGAAACCGAAAACCGATTCAAAGGCTTTTGAATCGTGGTATTTCGATGCTTTGAGCGAGGACGGACGAGATGCCGTCGTTATAATTTTTCTCGACAACTTCATATTTTCGCCGCGATATAATGCTTCAAATCAAAAAAGTCAGAACGGGAAATCGTCAAACAAAAGATTCCCGGCAATCGCTTTTTGCTACTACCGCGACGGCAAACCCGTCTATCGCGCCGTCAATGAATACGGTTCAAATGAATTTTCTGCCCGACAGGATTCACCTTCGTGCAATATCGGCGACAATTCATTTAATTATCAATCCGCGCCGTATGGTTCGGGATATTTTGTTTCGATCAATACGAAACTCTGCAAAAACCGGCATATCGAAGCGCATTTTGAATGGCTTTCGATTGAATCGGATTTTCTGCCTGACAAAAAAATCAACGAAAATGCCGCTCATATCTGGAATATGGTCGTTGCGCGTTCGGACGTAACGGGCAGAATCACGGTTTCAAACGATAAAGGTGTAAATCTCGATGTCGTGCATTTTCGCGGAACGGGTTATCACCATCACAATTCCGATAATCGCTGGCTGCCCGAAACGGTCTGCGATTGGCAATGGGGACGCGCTCATTTTGCCGACTCGACGGCTGTTTTTTACCGATACAAAGAAGTAAATGAAAATCCGATAAACAAACTCTTTACGATCCGCGACGGCGTTTTGAAGGAACGCGATGCGGTTTATGAAGAAACGAATTTTAAACGCGATAAATTCGGCTTAAAATATGCTGCGCGCCAGACGGTTTTGACCGAAGATAATGTTCGTCTGCGGATAAAAAATCAAAAAATCATTGATTCCAGTTTCTTTTATCTCAGGTTTTTGAGCGAAATGACTCTGACTTTGCGCGATGGAAAACCGCGCAAAACTCTCGGTATAACCGAATATCTCGCGCCGAAGTCTTTAAAATACCGCTGGCTCGATTGGCTCGTCAATATGCGCATCGGCAGAAACGGCAAAGGTTCATTTTTGCCGTGAAAAAAGCTACCTGTTTATGTGGTGTTTTTATATTTTTTCAGAGTTAAAGTTTGTAAAGAAATCGTATTTACATTTGAAAAATAATATATAAATTGTCTGCTGCTTAAGCTGACGGCAATTCATAAAACCTAACATTTTACTGTTAAAATCATCATTTTGCCTATAACTATGCAGGAAAACCCCGAAATTCAAAGAGAAAATATCAAACGTCATTTATGCCAAAATTGCGGCGCGAATATGGTCTTCGATCCGAAGATCGGCAAATTGGCGTGTCCGTATTGCGCGACTTCGCAAGAAATTGAAAGTGATGTAACGAAAATCGTCGAACGCGATTTTTACAGCTCGTTGCGTCCGGAAAATCAAAGACTGCAAAAAATGGCAACCGACGCGATGCAGGTTTCGTGCGAAAGCTGCGGTGCGACCGTCGTTTTTATTCCGCCCGAATCCGCCAAACAATGTGATTTTTGCGCGGGAAAACTCGTCGCTCAACCGAAATCTTCCGATCCTCTGGTTGCGCCGGAAAGCGTAATTCCATTTGCGATCACCTCTCCGCAAGCGATAAGTAACTTAAAAGCCTGGACGAGTTCGCGCTGGTTTGCGCCGAGCGAGCTGAAAACGATGGCTCAGCACGACAAAGCCGAGAGCATCTATCTGCCGTATTGGACTTTTGATGCGAATACCGAAACGCATTATACCGGACAGCGCGGCGAAGATTATCAGGTCAGGGAAAATTACACGGATTCACAAGGAAAACAGCAGGTCAGAACGCGCACCGAAACGAATTGGTATCACGCTTCCGGCAATACTTCGCGGTTTTTTGACGATGTTCCCATTCCGGCGACGAAATCCGTTCTGCCAAAATATCTCGAACGACTTAACTGGGATTTCAGCGCGCTCGTTTCTTACGAACCGGCTTATTTATCGGGACATCGAGCGCAGGTTTATCAGGTTACGCTCGAAGAAGGTTATGAAAGATTCAAGCAAATCGCCGAAGGTGTGATTCGCGGCGATGTTCACCGCGCAATCGGCGGCGACCGCCAGCGGATTCATACGATGGACACAAACTACTCCGATATTACCTTCAAACATCTGCTCGTACCGGTTTATGCCGGCGCATATCGTTTTAATAACAAGGTTTATCAGATCGTCAT
>CAYUGW010000313.1:3969-5455 GCA_964444245.1 uncultured Blastocatellaceae bacterium
TAGACCGCGTGCTTTATTCGTCGGTTCATTATCCGGCAAATTACGGTTTCATTCCGCAAACCTTTTGCGATGATAATGATCCGCTCGATATTCTCGTTTTTTCTTCGATCGAGATTCCGAAAATGTGTCTGATTGATTCAAAAGTAATCGGCGTGATGCGCATGGTTGATTCGGGCGAAATAGACGATAAAATCATCGCTGTTGCGGCAAATGATATTTCCGTCAGCTACCGCAACGATATTTCCGAACTTCCGCCGCATACGACGCTCGAAATGCAGACGTTTTTTGAAGATTACAAAAATCTGGAACATAAGGAAGTCGTCGTCGAACAATTTTACGGGCGCGAAAAGGCTTACGAAATTATTATCGAAGCAATCGAACTCTATAAAACGACCTTTGCAAATAAATGAAATTCGAGCCGAAAGACCGGGATTTTATCGAAAAAGTTTATAAATCCTTTGCAAAACAAGCGGTAATGAAGCTGATCGGCGCGGAATTGACGAAAGTCGAACCCGGAAAAGTCGATGTAAAACTTCCCTTTCGCCCCGATTTAACCCAGCAAAACGGCTTTATTCACGCCGGAATAATCACGACAATCGCCGACAGCGCGTGCGGTTACGCGGCTTTTTCGCTGATGCCGAGCGATTCGAGCGTTTTAAGCGTCGAATTTAAGGTAAATCTTTTATCGCCTGCCGTCGGTGATTATTTTTCAGCCGAAGGCAGAGTCATCAAAGCCGGAAAAAATCTGATCGTCGTGCGCGGCGATGTTTTCGCCGTAAAGAAAAAAGAATTTAAACAAATCGCCGCCATGCTCGCCACGATTATGTGTGTCAAATAAATTCAAAAAATTCTCACCCGTTAAGCAGGCGGTCTTTGAACGCCGACCTTGATTGCAATAATCAACAGCGGTCAAAGACCGCCTGATTAACAAACATTTTATATTTGAGTAACTAAGTCTAAATAATAGATTTGTTTTTCCATTTTTACTCATACCGCAAAGCCTCGATTGGATTAAGCCGGCTGGCGCGAAATGCCGGCAGAACTCCGGCTAGAAAAGCAATCACGCAGATCAGCAAAATAACAAAAATTACCGCCAAAGGGGTGAAAACGAATAAACTGTAGCCTTCAAAAGACGAAAGATATGTTTGGGCAAGAAACGCATTGGCGATGATTCCGATAACAATTCCCGAACCGATTCCCAAAACCGCGCCCCAGAAACCGATCAGAATCGATTCGAAACTAAAGAGCAAAAAGACCTTGCCGCGGCTCATTCCGAGAGCTTTCTGCAAACCGATTTCCTTTGTCCTTTCTAAAACGGCGATCACCAGAGTATTGATAATCCCGAACGAAGCGGCAAGAAGTGCGATAAAAGCGAAAAAATTCAAACCGATCTGCAATATACCGATCGCATCATATGTGCGCTTTTTAATGTCCGTAAAGGTCAACGCTTCAAAGCCTTTTTCTTCAAGAGTCTTTTTAATTTCGG
>CAYUGW010000314.1:0-5399 GCA_964444245.1 uncultured Blastocatellaceae bacterium
TTGACAACTTGAATGAATTTCAAAACGTCAAAAAAGTGCTTTGACACTTTATCAATTTTTCAGAATAAATTAAGGAGTCAGATATGTTTAAGAAATTTCCTGTTTTGTTTTTAACAATTTTGTTAGGCGCGGTTAGTCTTTTTGCACAAGATGCACAGGTTCGCAATCTTGTAAACGGTCAAAAATATAAGATCAAAGGCGTTGTTGTCGCGCAGGACAACGGCAGTTTTGTCGTGCGTGATTCGGTCGGAGTTGACACGAGAGTTGTTACCGCTCCGAATGCAAGCATTAAAAACAACAGTTTTTGGGGCAGCGGCGACAGTTATCCGGTAAATTCGATTGTTCGCGGATTGATGCTCGAAGCGGAAGGTCGCGGCGACAGCACGGGCAATCTGGTTGCTACTAAAGTTCGTTTCGATAAAAGCGATCTGGAAGTCGCTCAATCAATTGACAGTCGGGTTGAGCCGGTTGAAACACGTTTGACCGAAACAGAGCAAAATGCCGAACGTCTTTCGGGACAAATTGATGAACTGATGGCGATTTCAAATGCCGCCCGCGGTGGTGCAAAAGCCGCACAAGATTCGGCGGATGCCGCAATTGCCGGCGTAAATGCCACTAATCAAAGAATTTCATCGCTTGATGATTATGTTGTTCAATCAACATCGAATGTTAATTTCCGCGTCGGCAGTTCGGCTCTTTCGCCGGAAGCCAAAGCCGAACTCGATATGGTTGCTCAAACGGCAATGACCTTGAGAGGCTACACGATTGAAATCACGGGTCATGCTTCATCGGACGGTAATGCTCAGGCAAATAAAAGACTGAGCGAAAGACGCGCTCAGGCGGTAATTGATTATTTGGTGCAAACGCATAATGTGCCGCTTCGCCGAATCGGAACATCTTATGGTTTTGGTGATCTGCAAGCTATTGCGGATAATTCAACCCGCGAAGGACGCGAAGAAAATCGCCGTGTTGAAATTAAATTGTTGGTTAGCCGAGGCTTGAATCAAAATGTCGAAGTTCGTGCTAATCCCACAACTGATGATCAATAAATTTCGGATAAATAATAAAGGGGCAAAAATGTGAGAAAGTTAGATCGTTCTCACATTTTTGCCCTATTATTGTGCCTAAAATGTGATTCAGTTAATAACAAAAGATTGTGAGGTAATTAAAATGAAATCATCAAAACTTATAATCATTTTTTCGCTATTTTTCGTCTTTTCCTTTTCTATCTTCGGTCAAACTCCGGAAGAAACGCCGCCGCCGATCATTCAAGATACGGGAGAAATCCTAAAAATAGAATCGCGGCTCATCGTTGTTCCGGTTTCGGTTTTAGATGCCAACGGACAACCCGTTACGGGTTTGACGGCTGAAGATTTTCGTGTTTTGGAAAACCGCAGATCGCAGGAAATATCCGAAGTCCTCGATGCCGAAGAGGTTCCTCTGGAAATTGCTGTTTTATTCGATATTTCGGCAACGACCAATCCGATGTTTGAATTTCAACAAGAAACCGCCGCTAAATTTTTACAAGAAGTTATGCGACCGGAAGATCGCGCAACAATTATAACGGTTGGCAATAAGCCCTCTATCATCCAGACAAGAGATACTGCCGGGAAATCAGCAATCACTATTCGTTCGATTCAAGCTTCAAAAGAGCAAACCGCATTTTATGATTCCGTATCTTCAGCAGCAGAGTATCTCCAGAAAAATACGCCTGCCGGCAGGCGCAAGGTGGTTGTTATTATCTCTGACGGGGAAGATACAAACAGCGACGGAGTTCTCAAAGCAATTTGGAATGCCGAACGAAAAATAGTGGACAATAATCTTAGCCGAGATGAATTGCGAAATATTCGCGTAAAAGCTACGGAAACGGCAAAAGTTAGAGAACAAGTTAAAGTTCTTCAATCTCTGCAAAATGCCGACACGGTTTTTTATTCGATAAATCCGGCGGGAAGCTCTTATAAATTAAATAAAATCAGCGTCTTCGGACAAGACAATATGCAGAAATTTGCCGATGATACCGGTGGCACGGCGTTTTTGCCGAAATTTTTGCCGGTAGATATTAAAGATACATACCAGAGAGAATCAAACATTCGAAAAAATACCGAAACTCTGGAAGGTATTTTCCGGCAGCTTGCCAATGAACTTCGCGCTCAATATCTTTTGCAATATTATTCCGACGGCGATTTTCCGGTGAATCAATATATAAATCTGGATGTTGGCTTAAAAACTCCGCAGAATAACCGCGTTCGTGCGCGGCAGGGTTATTTTGTCAAAGACCAGTAATTTTAATCTACAAGCTATCTCGAAAATACAAACCGACCGTTAAGCAAGCGGTCTTTGACCGCGTTTTACCGTTAATTTATAAGGGAATCGCGGTCAAAGACCGCTTGCTTAACCAAATATTTTATTGGGGTGTTTGACAAAAAATTACCGTTGATTTTGCTTCAGAATTTTGTCTTTTACTTCATCAATATTCGAAATTTTTCCCGCTCTATATTTATCATATTCATAAGACACGGCACCCATTTCGGCAATCGGTTCTTCTATAATTTCAACCGTTTCATTTTTATCAATGGAAACGGCGATTGTACCCGTTATATTTTCCTTCTGATCGGATTGCGTCAGGTATGCGGTCAGCCCGATGCCGCCGAAAATCGTAAAAAGAAGCGAAGCCGTCGCCGTCCAAAAACGCGACATACGCATTTTAAAGGCTTGCCAGCCGACCGGACAATCTTCAGTTAAAACCGTTCCGTCGCTGCGGCGAAAATATCTGACGCAGACGCGACCTTCCGACTGCATCAGCAAATTGTCGGCTTCCGTGCGCGACATTCCCGATAGATTATAAACATTTAACTTGCATTCGCCGCAATATCTCTGCCGGTTATTGCCGATCATCGCATTCCAATCCGCCGAACAAGGACTGGCAATTTTAATGTTGTCGAGCGGATTCGTAAATTGAGTCATAAAAAATTTCCTCCGTTTTCTGAAGACACGACAGTTTCGCATCCTGGTTCCTATTGAACGCGAGCAAATTTTTATTCTTGCAAATTTTTTTCAATAAATTTTTAGTATTTTTAACTCTAACTTTTCAAAGCCTTTAACTAATTAATTCAATTATTTTGAATTAATTCAAAGACAAGTTACATAAAATTGTCCGAAAATTTAGTTGCTTTAAATCTGCTAATGGCTGATAATTTTCATCGCCACTTTTTAAGCTGGTTTTATACAGCATCCCTTCAATCCCGAACGTGTCAGTTTGATTAAAATGCTGTAAAAAATCAAGTTGCACGAATTGTAAGATAAATCCAGGCAATATCTGCATTTGTAAATAACTTGAAAAATTTCATCTTTTTCCTGTAAAAACTTCGTTTCAATCAGGTATGTTTTGACAGGTTTAACTTTTTAATTCCCGAAGTAAAAATATGAACAAAGAAATTAGCGCCGTAGAAAACCAAACACCTGAAAACAACGCCCAAACCGGGCAAGTCAGCCGGAGAAGCTTTTTCGGCAATATAGGCAAAGCCGCAATTACGGTTGCAGCGGTCGGCGCAATACCGGCATTAGACCCGAAAGCCGAAGTTTCAGCGCAGATCGGCGGACAAAATTCTCCCGGTCTTGTGCGCGCCAATAAGTGTCTGGCTTTTAGAAAACAAACCGCAGAATTTAACTTTAATAATACAAATATCAGAACAACGCGTCGCGGCAATGGCGATGAAGGAATTTATGCCAATAAGATCGGCAGTTACAGCAAAGGTCTTCCGCATCAATCAAACGGCGAAGTCGTTTTATCGGCATATAATCAATTAGTTGCCGCGCTGACTTCGGAAAACCCTGCCGATTTCGAGCAAATTCCCTTAGGCGGCAACATAAAGCTCGTCAATCCGCAAGCCGGATTAGCGATGGATACCGAAGGAAAAGACTCTTTCAGTTTCACAATGCCGCCGCCGCCCGTTTTTGCCAGCCGCGAAATCGCCGCCGAAATTGCCGAAAATTACTGGATGGCACTTCTGCGCGACGTTCCCTTTGAAGATTATCCGACAAATCCGATTGCCCAAGCCGCCGCCGCCGATCTGACGCTTTTCGGTGCGGATTTCAAAGGCGCGAAAAATAATAAAGGACAGGTTACGCCCGAATTGCTTTTTCGCGGTTTAACGCCGGGCGACAAGAGCGGACCGTATTTGTCGCAATTTTTCTATCACACCTGTAATTTCGGCACGAATGAAATCAGTCAAAAAATCAGAACCGCCCGCGCAATTTCCGACGGCGGACAAGATTATATGACCGATTTTAACAGTTGGCTGGCGGTTCAAAACGGCGTTGCGCCGCAAAACGGCGACATTCTCGATTCGACTTTGCGCTATATGCGAAACGGACGCGACATCGGACAATACGTTCACATTGATGTACTTTTTCAGGCGTATTTTCAGGCGTTTCTGGTAATTGCAGGAATAGGCGCACCGCTCGACAGCGGAAATCCGTATAATAATTCCGCCACGCAAGACGGTTTCGGCACTTTCGGCGGACCGCATATTGCGACGCTTTTATGCGAGGTTTCGACACGCGCTCTGAAAGCGGTCTGGAATCAAAAATGGATCGTTCACCGCCGTCTGCGTCCCGAAGCATTTGCCGAAAAAGTTGACCGCACGGCTTTCCACAGCGCAAATTATCCGGTTCATTCCGAAATTTTGAATTCCGTTAATTCGGCTTCAAGGCTCGGCGGGTACTTGCCTGCCGGAAATGCCTTACTGCCGATGGCTTTCCCTGAAGGCTCGCCGCTTCACCCGTCTTACGGCGCGGGACACGCGACCGTCGCCGGAGCTTGTGCGACGATTTTAAAGGCGTTTTTTGATGAATCATTCGTTATCCAAAATCCCGTAATGCCCGATTCGACCGGACAGGTTTTGGTTCCGTACGCGGGAAGCGAAAACTTAACGGTCGGCGGCGAACTCAATAAAATCGCTTCAAATGTCGCACTCGGGCGCAACATCGCCGGAGTTCACTGGCGTTCGGACGGAACGGATTCGCTCAACCTGGGCGAAGAAGTCGCCATCAGCATTCTGCGCGATCAAAAAAGCTGCTACAACGAACAATTCAACGGTTTCAGTTTGACCAAATTCGACGGAACAACTGTTATCGTTTAATCTTTTGCTGAATCTGTGAAAAACAAAAATCACGTGAGTTCGGCATAAGAAAATTAAATATAGTCGGTGAAACCGACGTTATATTTGTAGCCCACGATGCTAATCGTGGGAAAATCATCAGAATTAAAGACAAAGCCATTGAAAATGGCGGCATAAAAAATTATGTCGCAGTTTTCAACCGCTTGAAATCATTGCTCAAACTATTCCCACGATTAGCATCGTGGGCGGCGAAGCGGGGAATAATGACCGCCGTCTTCG
>CAYUGW010000315.1:0-5393 GCA_964444245.1 uncultured Blastocatellaceae bacterium
TTTCATCGGTCGCCGGCAGATATTTTTCGCTCAAACTGTCATAAACTTCCCATTCGTTATTGATAGTGATGATGTCTTTAATGCGTTTTGTCGTTCTTTCATCAAAAAACGGCTGACCTTCGCGTTTGACGAAATCTCTGATTCTGTCTCGAGAAGTCATCCCGTTGGCACCGAGCGCAATGCCGGCGACGAGAGCTTGTTCCTGCATTTTACGCAAATCGGCGTTTTCTTCTTCGCTTCTGAGATTGATATAAAGCTGAACGCTGAGTGTTGCAATCAACAAAAATGCCAGAACAGTCAAAAGTTTTCCGCGAAAGGTGTTAAAAAAATTAAACATAAATTCTCGAAGCTTTAAAAGTGAAAAGGTGAAAAAGTTTAAAAGTTTAAAAGTTTTGTCTGTATTTTACCGATTTTAGTTTATTTGAAAGAATTTCGCGCTTAAACAATCATAAAAATGCAGATATTTATATTGTTGAGAAGCCAAAAACTTTTTCACTTTTAAACTTTTTCACTTTTTCACTTTCAATCCACTTTCAAACTTTTCTTGCCGATTCAATATCTTGAATGTTATAGTCTTTCTTAGCTTGGAAGTAAATTCTTTGGCAACCCGAATCTTTTTGATTCATCTGTTTATTCAACAAAAATTAAACTCTCCTGAACAATTTTTGCTCTGACACTTCTGATTTTAATGAGGTAAAACCAAGATGTATTTTTTGTCTTCAAAGTTGTATTTCAAACTTTTGTCTGCCTTTTTGCTGACGCTTTTTTTATTTTCAGTTAATCAAGCGGTTTATTCGCAAAAGAAAAAACCGGTCCCGAAAAAACCCGCGGCGAAAAAGACTGTTGACAAGCCTGCCGCCAAAACCGCTTCAAAAACTCCAGCCAAAAACAAAAAACCGACTGCGGCGGAATTAAAAAAACAAGCCGAATTAAAGAAAAAAACCGATGCGGAAGCGGCAAAAAGACGCGCCGCAAATGCCGCCGCGCTCGAAGCTAAACGCCGCCGTGATGCGGCGATTCGCGCCGCCCAAGCTAAAAAACGTGCGCTCGAAAATTCGTTCCGCGCCGAAACGGTCGCTAATATTGCCAAAGACGATATTTCGGGCGAAGATATGGAAATCCGCCGCGCCGCCGTCAATGCGCTCGGTGCGCGTGCCGGAACGATTGTCGTGATGGAAGCGCAAACCGGAAAAGTTCTGACCATCGTTAATCAGGATTGGGCGATTCGCAAAAGTTTTAAACCGTGTTCGACCATCAAACTCGTCACCGGAGTTGCCGGAATAGACAAAAGTTTGATTGATTCCGAGGGGCAAATTCGTTCAAAAAGTTTCAAACTCAATTTAAATGACGCGCTCGCTTATTCAAACAACAGTTATTTTCAGGTCGTCGGCGCAAATCTCGGTTCGGACACGATGATTTCCTACGCGCAAAGAATGGGTTTAGGGCAGCCGACCGGAATCAATGCCGACGGTGAAACTGCCGGAAAACTGCCCTTCGGCAATAATAATGCGCGGATTTATTCGCACGGCGACGATTACGAGGTGTCGCCGCTTCAGCTCGGCGTGATGGTTTCGGCAATTTCCAACGGCGGAAATGTCATTATTCCGCAAATTCCGCGCTCGAAGGTTCAAAAAACGAGTTTTCGCGGTTCGATGAAACGCACGATAAATCTGCCGAAAACAAATCTGCAGGGCGTAATTCCGGGAATGATCGGCGCGGCGGAATACGGAACGGCGCGGCGCGGCGTTGATGCGACGCTCGGAGTTGCCGGAAAAACCGGTTCGTGTATCGAAAAAGGAAGCTGGGTCGGTCTGTTCGCATCCGTTGCGCCGATTGCCAATCCGCAATATTCGGTCGTCGTCATTACGCGCGGTCAAAACGAACGCGGAAGACACGCGGCGGCAATCGCCGGACAAATTTATCAGGTTTTGGGCAAACGCATCAACAGCGGCAATAAAAATATTGCCAAAGTTCCGCTTATATTGAAACCGCAGCCGAAGGTAAATGCTACGACTTCCGTAAAAATTGATACGGATGAAGGCGAAGATTCGGACGATGCCGACGAAACGGCGAAAAAAGTTGTAACTGCCGGAAAGAAAGATGCGGATAAAAAGCCGTCTCCGAAACCTTCGGAATTATTTCCGCCAATCGTCATAGAAACGAAGGATGCGACCACGCGCCCGCGTATTGTGAACAAAAATTAATCCGACTAAAATGCTTTATAAAATCAAAAGTTAAAAGACTTAGCTGTTTACTAAGTCTTTTAACTTTTGATTTTCAACTTTTCGCTTGACATATTGCGGAAACCTGCGAGATTATTTAGGCTTTCCATAATTGTAAATAATTATTGTGTTTGCTATTTTTAATGAGTTAGAATTAGTTGGCAAATCCGTAAAAATTTGCAACTCTTTTTCAGAATAGACCATCTGAATTGACGGAAACCGTTGGAACTGTCAGGAGTTTCACCCGGTTAAAATAAATTTTAGATTTAAGATTGCTTGGAGGATAGATTTAAATGAAAACCTTTTACAAAACTTTGATGCTTGGAGTTTTTATGGCAGTTCTGGCTGTCGTTTCTCCTACATTTGCCCAGGACGTGTGTGCGGATATTGAGGCAAATACCGCCTTATATGAGGAATATACAAAAAATTTCAAAGGCACTTTAGAACAAAAGAAAACTGCGGTTAAAGCCGGAAATGAATATATTCAAAAATACGCTGCCTGTGCAGACTATGAACCGCAGATCACTTATCTTAAAAGAGCTGTTCCGACATTAGAGAAAACTATTGCAGAGATGGAAGCGGAAGCTGCCAAACAAAAACGCTATGCACGTTTCAATGCGGCGGTTCCAGCCGGAAATGCTGCCGAAATTTTTGCCAGCGGCGAAGATATTCTGAAGTATGAGCCGGAATTTATTGAAATAATTATCGTTTTAGCTTCCGTCGGTTTGGATGAAGCGGCTGTAAAACAGAATGATACTTTTAACAGCAAAGCTATTTCCTTCGCAAAATCGGCAATCAAGAAGATTGAAGGTGGTAAAACATCCGACACTTACGGATTGTTTGGTTGGGAATACAAGACCAAAGAAAATGCCCTCGGATGGATGAATTACACCATCGGCTATATCGAATACTATCGTTTGAACAGCAAAGAAAGCGGTTTGAATTATCTTTATAAAGCAACCCAGATGGATTCCGAAGTTAAGGATAGAGATTTTATCTACGTGCTGATGGGCGAAAGATATGCTGCCAAAGCCGAAGCCCTCAACAAAGAAATTGTTGAGATCATTAAAGCTGAAGAAAAAGAAACATTTGAAAGCAAAACGAAATTCGCGCTTTCAAAAGGTTATGTTGACCGCGCCATCGAAGCATTTGCCAAGGGTTATGAAGTTGCCAAAGCGAATATGAGTAAGGAAACGGATGCGGCTAAAAAGACGGAGATGACAAAATATGTGGACGGTCTTTTTAACACATTGAAAACTCTCTATAAATTCCGTTATGAAACGGTAGAGGAACCTTTAGCCGAGCCTGAATTAGTTCAGCAATTAAATTCGCATATCGCAGCGGTTTCGCGTAAGCCTCTGCCGAGTCCGACTTCAGAAGTTCAGCCGGTTGATCCGCCGACCGAAGAAGAAGAAGAAACTACCGACAGCACGACGACTTCGTTGCCAACGACAACTACAACAACACCGGCAAAAACCGAGACCAACGGAACGGATGATAAAACTACCGCCAAGCCGAAACAGCCGTAGTTTTCCCCCAAGCAACCAAAAAAAGAAGAGTCGGACGTAAAATAATAAAGCGTCCGACTTTCTTTTTTTGTCCAATACTCATAAAATTAGCCTTTTATGAGGGAAAAACTCGGAAAACTGGAACAACTTTTAGGTTATCAATTTCAAGACCTCAAACTACTCGAACGCTCTTTGACGCATCGTTCGTGGGCGTACGAGAAAATCCCGTTCGGCGTAGAAGCGGAAATTCGTGAATTGCAAAACGAATCGCTCGAATTTATCGGCGATTCGGTTCTGGGCTTGGCGGTTGCCGAACAGCTCTTTATTCGTCATCCGAAATTGAGCGAAGGCGATTTGACCTTGATGAAGCATCATCTGGTCAGCACCGAGACTCTGGCAAAAATCGCCGTAAAGTTAAATCTGGGCGAATATATGCGCGTCGGGCGCGGCGAGGAAAAAACCGGCGGCAGACGCAAGCAGGCACTTCTGGCGGACACTTTAGAAGCGGTGATCGCCGCGATTTTTTTTGACAGCGGATATATTTCGGCGCGCGCATTTGTTAATCGTGTTTTTGCGGGTGAATTTCGGCGCGCCACGCCGAAAAATTCGATTGATTATAAAACTCTCCTGCAGGAAACGCTACAGGCTCAAAAACTTACCGCGCCGAGTTATACGGTAATAAAAACGGAAGGTCCGCCGCACGACCGCGTTTTCTTTGTCGAAGCCGTCTGGGAAAACGGCAGGGTTCAGGGGACGGGAAGTTCGATAAAATCCGCCGAAATGAAGGCGGCAAGCATTGTTTTGCAGGAATTGGAAGAATCCAAGCCGAAAAAAAAGAAAAGCAAGGCGGTTGAAAAAGAATCATAAAATCTAATAAACTTTCGATACAATAAAAATCCGCATTTATACATCAATAAAATATGAGTAAAAAGAAAAAGGAAGAAGTCGCTGAAGAAGTCATAGAAAAACCGGAAAAAAAACCGCTCGGACCGCCCAAGAGCATTCCGCGTGAATACTTTGAATCATTAGTCGTCACTTTGATAATGGCAATTTTCGGTATGACGTTTATTTTGCAAGCAGTTACAGTCCCGACCGGCTCGATGCAAAACACGATCTTGATCGGTGATTACCTGCTCGTCAATAAATTTATCTTCGCGCCCGGCGGCAAACCGATTCCCTTTCTGCCGCAGCGCGAAATCGAACACGGCGACATCATCGTTTTCAAATATCCCGGGTTTCCCAATAATAAAGCTAAAATTCCCGATGAAGGCGGAACTCCGTATCAGATAAATTTCGTCAAACGTGTCATCGGAATTCCGGGCGATAAAATCGAAATCAAAGATAATCACGTTTATATCAACGATCAGATTTTGCCCGAATATCGAATAATCGGAAATGTTCCCGAAGGCGTTCCGGCAAGACTGAAAAATGTTTCTGCCTTGGAAACTAAAGAATTCGAACCGCGCCAGCCTGACCAGAAATACGACGTTTATTATTCAAAAGATGCCTTTTCCACAGAAAAAACCGAGCGGGACTATGAATTTGCCATCGAAGGAACACCTTACATCGTTCCCGAAAACAGTTATTTTGTTCTGGGCGACAGCCGAAATCAGAGTTTAGACAGCCGATATTGGGGCGTAGTCAGCCGTGATTTAATCATCGG
>CAYUGW010000316.1:0-5390 GCA_964444245.1 uncultured Blastocatellaceae bacterium
CTTTTTTTCAATCGGGAAAAGGATATGGAAACGTATTTCGACGGCATTTCTGAGAAATATGAAACACTTGTCGCCAAAACGCGCAATGCGACGAATAAACCGACTGTACTTAACAATGGAATTTTTAAGGGCGCGTGGAATCTGCCCGGCGGCAAAAGCTACGTTGCCGCTTATTTGAAAGATGCCGGAGCAGATTACATTTGGGCAGACGATCCTTCCACAGGGTTTAATCCGACTGCGGTGGAAAAGGTTCTCGACCGCGCTTCGGAAGCCGAATATTGGATTGATCCGATCTACACGGAGAAATTTAGATCGGTTGATGATCTTGCCGCTGCCAATCCGCGTTACGGGCTGTTTCGAGCGGTTAAAGAGGGAAAAGTTTTTATCAACGACTTGCAGCGCAATGAAAAAGGAACAAATCCGTATTTTCAGCAGGGTTTTGCCGATCCGTATCTGATTCTCGCCGATCTAACCAAAATTTTTCACCCGGAACTCGTGCCGGAGCATCAGTTCGTTTTTTACCGGCAGCTTGCTCCCTCGTCAAAGTAGTTATGCAGGAAACAACGACTCAACAATTAAAAACGCCTGAAATGATCGTCCCGCAAATGGGTTTGCGCTGGCTCGCCCTGATCTTTTTGGTTGGCGGAGTGTTAAGCGTCTTTATTCTCGAATTGATGCTCGGTTCGGTGAGAATTCCGCTGACGGAAGTTATAAATATCCTGATCGGCGGCGAATCCGAGAGAGCGATTTGGACAAATATCGTGCTTGATTACCGGCTGCCTCGGGCTTTAACGGCATTGGTCGCCGGTAGTGCGCTCGGCGTAAGCGGACTTTTGATGCAGACTCTTTTTCGTAATCCCCTTGCCAGCCCCTGGACGCTCGGTTTAACGGCTGGCGCACAGCTCGGCGTGATGAGCGCGGTGTTGATCTCCGGCATTTTCGGAGCCGGAGTATTCACGGCTTTAGGCATTGCCGGAAACGTCAGTTTGGCGATGGCAGCGAGCCTTGGAACGGTCGGAATGCTTCTCGTTTTGTTAAAGATTTCGCAGCGGGTCAATACAATTACGCTTCTGATCATCGGGCTGATGTTCAATTACTTTGCTTCTTCAGTTGCCAACGTGCTTTTGCATTTTGCCGACGACTCGCAGGTCAAGGCTTTCAGTAATTGGGAAGACGGAAGTTTTACGAATATCACCTGGGGACAGTTTTATATTTTGGCGGTCGTTATTATTGTCGGCGTAATTGTCGCGCACGCTTTGGTCAAATCGCTCAACGCACTTCTGCTCGGAGAAAATTACGCGCAAACTCTGGGAACTTCCGTCTCGCAAGTTCGCCGGTGGGCATTTGCCAGCACGGCTATTCTTTCCGGGGCGGTTACGGCTTTCTGCGGTCCGGTCACGTTTTTGGGCGTGGCGATTCCGCATCTTTGCCGGGGATTGTTCAATACTTCCGATCACCGCGTTCTCGTTCCGACAACGGCGTTAATGGGTTCGCTTTTAGCATTATCGGCGGATTTGATTACTAATTTGCCGTGGGAAAAACACATTTTGCATATGAATACGGTTAATGCGCTGATCGGTGCGCCGGTCGTGGTCTGGGTTTTGATGCGTCAACGCAGTTTGCGGGGTCTGGAATAATGAGTAAAAGCGTTTTATCACTTGTTAATTTAACCGCCGGTTATCCTGCCGCAGCACGCGGCAAGGCACACGTCGTCGCGGAAAACCTTTCCATTGATCTGCCCGCCGGAGAACTCGTTTGCCTGATCGGTCCGAACGGGGCGGGAAAATCAACCTTGATGCGAACTATTTGCGGAATGCAGAAGCCGCTTTCGGGAAAAGTTTTGCTTGACGGCGCGGACATTCACCGGATGAGCGCGAAGGAAATTGCCAAACGCCTGAGCGTCGTATTAACCGAACGCATTACAGCCGGAATGATGACCGCCTACGAACTGGTCGCGCTCGGTCGTCATCCGCATACCAACTGGGCGGGAACTTTGACCGAACACGATCATCAGGTTGTGAAAGATTCGATCAAGACGGCAGGCGCGGCGGAACTCGCGCATCGTCCGGTAACTGAATTGAGCGACGGCGAAAAACAAAAAGTTATGGTGGCGCGCGCGCTGGCACAAGAACCGCGATTAATGATTCTCGACGAAATCACCGCATTTTTGGACTTGCCGCGCCGCGTTGACGTGATGCGTTTGCTGCGCGATCTGGCACACGCGACATCTCGTTCGATTCTATTGTCAACACACGATTTGGATTTGGCTTTGCGAAGTTCCGACCGTCTCTGGCTTTTGCCGAAAGATGGCGAATTTCAAGTCGGTATTCCCGAAGATTTGGTTTTGAACGGAAAATTTGCCGCCGCCTTTGCCAGTGAAGGCATCGAATTTAACGAACACGAAGGTTCTTTCCGCCTCAATAAAAATTATCATGCGACGGCGCATCTCGAAGGGGAAAGCTTGTCAGCGCTTTGGACAGCCCGCGCACTCGAACGGCAAGGCTATCGAGTCTCGCGCAACGGCGACGGTATTAACCCGGACACGGTGAAAATCAAGGTTACCGGTGATGCCGAATCCGCATTGTGGAAACTAAACTATCGCGGGAAGTCAACAAATTGTAATTCGCTTGAAGATTTGATGACGGAAATTAAAAACTCATAATTCCATAAAATATTTTTCGACGGCTACAAATTGAAGCGTTTATGTAAAAAGTAAGTGCAGAGAACCATCATCAAAACCGGATCAAGAGCCATTCTCTTACTATTATCCATTTTGGGAAGCTGATCTAACAGTTTGATAACTATTTTTTGATCGAAAAAAGGAACGCTTGACATCGTCTCGCTTCGCAGAGAATCCTGCATTAAGGAATATAAACGATTATCGGTTGTGAGCGTTGCGGGCGGAGCTGTAAAGGGCTGCTTCGGTCGGGAATAAATCGTATCGGTGAGATGCGGACGGGCGGCTTCGCGCAAAGCGTATTTTTCTTTTCGGTCGTGAATTAAAAGGGAAACCGGAAGTTTACGGACAAACTCGAACAAATGATGATCGAGAAACGGCAAACGGACTTCGACCGGATGCGCCATTTCCAGTCTTTCGGCAAACAGAATATAGTTTGGCAAAACGGATTTCGCCCATAAATACAGCGATTGCAGAACCGTTTCGCGCCCTGCCATTTGTCCGGCGACATCAATCCCGTTGAGAAAAACTTTGAACGGATTGCGTTGTGCGAATGTTGCCCCGTAATCTTTCGCCAGTAATAGATGAAAAGCAGATCGGCTGACAGCGAGTTTTTTCAGCCAGGTTGGAACGAAACCGAGTGTTTGACGGATAATTTCGAGTGATTGCGGAATTTTTTCGGCAGTGCCGTTTTCGTTCGCAGAATCCTGTTCTTTAAGATAAAGATAAGCCGAAGCGTCGGCAAATTGTAAATCCTGCCGCGCGTGATTGTAACCCGCAAATATTTCGTCCGAACCTTCACCCGACAATACGACTTTATAACCGGCTTCTCTGACCGCACGGCTTTGCAGGTAACGAGCCACGCCGTGCGGGTTGACACCGAGCATTTCGGCGTGCCAGACGGCATCCTCCAGATCATCGGCAAAATTCTCGTGCTTTAAATGAATCGGACTGAAATCGGCACCGACAAAAGCGGCAGTTTCCTTTGCGATCAAACCTTCGTCATAACCGCTTTGATCAAATGTAACGGTAAAAGCCCTCAGGGATTCTCGGCTGTATTCGGAAGC
The DNA here is from genome assembly GCA_964444245.1 of uncultured Blastocatellaceae bacterium. Lineage (GTDB taxonomy): Bacteria > Acidobacteriota > Blastocatellia > Pyrinomonadales > Pyrinomonadaceae > JAHCHG01. The sequence continues at coordinate 3,745 of CAYUGW010000316.1, forward strand.
AATTCCTAATATGGCGGATGAATCAACTCCGCCACTCAAAAAACAGCCGACCGGAACATCCGCCCGCAACCGAATACGCACGGCTTCGTGCAAATGATGTCGAAGTTCTTCAATTAACGCATTATCATCAACAACTTCAGGTGTGGGCTGATCGCTTCGAGGATAATCCAATTCCCAATAACGGACAACTCGCAAAGTGCCGCGCGTCGCCAATAAATAATGTCCCGGGGGGACTTGATAAAAACCCGAGAAAAGAGTGCGTTCTGCGTCAAGCGAAACAAATAATTGTTGATAAAAAGCCTCTTTATCCCATCGTGCCGGAATGCCCGCCGCCAGCAGAGCTTTGATTTCTGACGCAAGATAAACCGTTTCCCCGACTACCGCATAAAAAAGCGGTTTAATTCCGAAACGGTCGCGGGCGGCAAACAGCGTTTCGTTCGCTTGATCCCACAAAGCTAAGGCAAACTCTCCGCGCAGATATTCGAGACATCCGACACCGAGGTCTTCATAAAGATGCAAAGCGATCTCACTATCGGAAGACGTGCGGAATCGGTGTCCGCGTTTGATGAGATTTTCACGAATTTGTTGGTAATCGTAAAGTTCTCCGTTGACTATAATTCGAGTCTTTTCGTCTTCGCTGACAATCGGTTGATCGCCCGTTTCGAGATCAATGATGCTCAGTCGGGTATGTCCGAGTCCGACTTTTTTATCCGGCGAAAGCCAGCATTGCCGTCCGTCCGGTCCGCGATGTTCGAGCCGCTTCGCCGCTGCTTCGAGTGCCGCCGCATCAATTTCTCCGTGCCGATTATAAATAGCTAAAATACCGCACATATAGTTTTCTCTCCGATTGTTCAAACAGCGACGGAACGGGTCAGACCTTCGGTCATCGCTACGGCAATTTTTCGTTTTCCGGCGTAAGGATGGCGACCGTGCGCGATTAGAATGTTATCGAGAATCAAAACGTCGCCGCGTTCCCACGCAAAGGCTATCTGCGATTTTTGATAAGCCACCCTGACAAGATTCATTATCTCGTCCGGAATGGGCGAACCGTCGCCGTAATAAGCGTTGCGTGGAAGATTTTCTTTGCCGAACTCTTCGAGCATCGAACGACTGGTTTCCTCTCCGAGGTTGGAAATATGAAACAAATGCGCTTGATTAAACCAAACGACTTCATCGGTTTCCGGGTGCTTTATAACTGCCGGACGAATTTGTCTGGTGCGTAACCGATTTTCATCCAGCCACTCGAATTCCATCGGCGCACGGCGGCAATGATCTTCGACTTCCCGTTTGTCGTCGGTTTGAAAGACTTCCTGCCAGGATAAATCAATGCCCGTGCCGTAGTTGCGCGCATACATAATGCCTTTGCGGATGAATTCCTCGCGCACTTCCGGTTCGAGTAAATTAAAAACCCGGCGGCAGTCGGCGATCGGTGTTTCGCCGCCCTGTACCGCCGGATACTCGCAGAAGAAGAGAATTTTGCGCGGAAAAGTAGCGGCGTAAGAAAATTCATTATGCAGCGCAATATGCTGATGTGCCGGATACTCGGTCGAAGTATAAATGTTGCCTTTGATCGCGCTGCGCGGAGTGGAACGTTCTTTGTAGGGAAGCAATTCGGTATTTAAAGTTTTCAAAACGCCCTCGAACAT
>CAYUGW010000317.1:0-5382 GCA_964444245.1 uncultured Blastocatellaceae bacterium
AAAAAAAGTCATTATCCTTTTTTTCAGATAATGACCTTTTTTGCAAACAAAGCTAAACTGGAATCACTACCTGTTTTAAGTAATAAAGACGTAAAATGTTGAAAAATAAAAAAACGAATTCTGCCCGGTTTCGGTCGGTTTGTTGAAGATGTTTTGATAATTATTTTTCATAACCTAAGATTTTAGATTTTCTGAGATTATGACTATTTTTTATAATTGTCAACGAAAAACCGTAAAATTTTTAAAAAGTTTTCGTTCATTCGTCAAGCTCAATAAAAAAGTAAAATGCGATTTCTTCACTGAGGAAAAAATCGCATTTTGAAATTTGAAATCTCAACCCTGAAATTCCTAGAAGTTATAAGCATTTGCCTTAATCAAACTATCTGCGATTCTTTGACGAGCCGCGATTGTGTTCATCGGCGAATTGTTTTTGGTAAAGCGTTTGAGCGCGACGAGCATCATTTTCAGTTCGTCGCCTTCGCTAAATCCGGCAAGCGTGTTTTTTGCCGTTGCTTCGACTCTTTGAATCGCGTCGTTGCAGAAAACTCCCGCCGCGTCAATATATTTTGCAGCCGCTTCTTCGCCGCTTTTTTCGGCGAGTTTTTTCGCCCGCAGACACGCCGTTTCCATCTGATAGGCTTCCATAATAATATTCGCGCAGCCGATCAGAATTTCCTGCTGTTTTTGCAGTTCCAACATATATTTCTGCGCCGCGCTGCCCAAAACCATCAGCGCGACTTTTTTCGCATTTCGTGCCAATTTTAATTCGGTTACGAGCAAACCTTCGTCTTCATCAAACGACATCTGCGGATTCAAAATTTCGTCCTGCAAATCCTTCGCGGCTTTCAATAAACCGAGCTGACCTTTCATCGCACGTTTTAATAATTGCCCCGGAATCAGCATTCGATTGATTTCATTCGTGCCTTCGAAAATGCGGTTGATGCGCGAATCACGATATGCTTTTTCCGCCGGATAATCCGCCGAATAACCGTAACCGCCGTAAATCTGCACCATTTCGTCAACGACATAATCGAGAGCTTCCGAGCAAGCGACTTTATTGATCGAAGACTCGACCGCGTATTCTTCGATCGAACGCAGTTTTTTCTCATTGTCCGCGCCGTCGCCGATCAGAGAATCGATCATTCCGACCGTTCGATACGTGATTGATTCGGCAACCCACGTGCGAATCGCCATTTCCGCCAATTTATGCTTGATCGCGCCGAAACTCGAAATCGGCGTGTTGAATTGATGGCGTTCATTGGCATAACGAATCGCTTCGTGCAGCGCGAGTTTTGCACCGCCCGTAACGGATGCGCCGAGTTTGAAGCGTCCGACGTTCAAAATATTAAACGCGATCTTCGCGCCGTCGCCGACATTTCCGATCAAGTTTCCAACCGGAATTCTGGCATCTGCAAGAATGAGCGGCGTAGTCGAACTCGATTTGATGCCCATTTTATGTTCTTCATTTCCCGGACGGCAATTTTCGCTGCGTTCGACGACAAAGGCGGAAAACTTTTCCTTTTCGCCGTCAACCTTGGCAAAAACGATAAAGACATCGGCAAAACCGCCGTTTGAAATCCACATTTTTTCGCCGTTCAAAATATATTCCGTGCCGTCTTCCGAGAGTTTCGCGCTGCATTTCGCGCCCAAAGCATCCGAACCCGAACCGGCTTCGGATAAACAATAAGCCGTTACGACTTCGCCCGAAACGATGCGCGGAATCCAGTATTGTTTTAATTCTTCCGAACCGAAATAAAGAATCGGCAGCAAGCCGATCGAAGTCTGCGCTCCGAAGGTCGTGCCGAATCCGCCGCCGCGCCCGACCGCTTCGGCGATAATTACGCCCGAAACCTGATCGAGTGCCGCGCCGCCGTATTCTTCGGGAATATTCGCGCCCAAAAGCCCCAGATCGCCCGCCGCTTTGACCAGATCACGCGCTAATTGCCAGTTATGTTTTTCCATTTCAGGAATCTGCGGGCGAACTTCATTATCCACAAATTCGCGGATCGTTTCGCCGATCATCTTATGTTCGTCGGTAAAATCCTCGGGCGTAAAAATCTCGCTTGCCTCGCAGTCTTCGATCAAAAACGCGCCGCCTTTGATAAAATCTTTTTCCATCTGTGCATCCATAATTTTTTCTCCGTTTGTTTTAATACTTTTGATATTGTTTTTGCTGAGGATATTATAACTGAATGAATGCTCATTCAGCAAGAAAAATTTATAAAATCTGCAAAATTTCGACACTTTTGTAAATTTTTCAGATTGAAATATCTTGCGGCTTGACGGCTTTGATTTCGGTAAAACGCTTGAAATCACCCGGATTAAGCGTCAAAATACTTTCAACTTTATGCGCGATCATCGCCGCCGCGATTCTGGCATCGTGAGTCGGTTTTCCGCTGACTTTATGCTTGATGACAAGAGTTTTCCATTCGTCAAAAATCTTGTCATTTTCAGGCAAAACCTTAAAAAGTTTTTGAAGATTTTCTAATTCTTGTTCGGCTTCATTAATAGTAAATCCCAATCCATTGACATCAGTCGGACGAGTAGCAACCGTCCAGAATTCGATTAAAACTTGAGGCACAATAACGAGTTCTTCACCGTCTTTTTCAAGTTTCTTAAAACACTGACGGACAACGAAATTAAGCGGATGATGTGGTTGCGACAAGCGCAAAACCACGCTCGTATCGGATAAATAAGCCATTAAAATCTATCCTCATAAATGTTTTCGCGGCGGGTTGCTTCATCAGACAAAAGCGGTGTGTCAGTTCGATGGCTGTCAACCCATTTATCAAATTCTGCCAACCATTCTTCTCTGGTCGCCGTTTCGTGGAAAGGTTTTTCTTTTTCCGGCTTTTCTTCTTTCAGATTATCTTCGATAAAAACTTCGATAAAAGTTTCAATCGGCAAGCCTTTTTTCTTTGCCTTTTCTGCCAGACGCTTTTCCGTTTCAGGTTTTAATTCAATGGTTATCGTCATTTTTTCATTTACCGTAAAAATTATCGCTTCCGATGCCAAGCGCGTGATTAAATCTGGCGCGATAGTTTTCAAAAGCGACCGCCGCCGTTAATTCGACGATTTGTTGCTCGTCAAAATAACTCTTCAAACGCCCGAACATTTCGTCCGTAACTTTAACCGGAGTTCTCGACATCGCTTCGGCATATTCCAAAGCGACCTTTTCGCGGATCGAAAACAAATCGCTGTCAAAATAATGCGAAACCGCGCTGATTTCCGCATCGCTTAAAACGCCGTCCTTTTTGCCGAGCGCGGGAATAATATCTATGCAAAACGGACATTCGACGATCTGCGCCGCCCGCAATTGCGCGAGCAGATGTATGCGCCGTTCGAGTTTGCCGGATTTTTCAATGGCAATTCCGAAAAGATTTCCGAACCACGCAATCGAAGGACGATGCGCCGAAACCTTCAGCGAAGTTCCGACCTTTCCGACAAGTTTTCTAAAGCCGATATAAAGCGGCTTCAAAATAAACGGCGCATCTTTTTCTTCAATTCCTTTGATTCGCTGTGTCATTCTAATCCAATCTTTCGAAAATTCCCGCTGCGCCCATTCCGCCGCCGACGCACATTGTTACCATTCCGTAGCGTCCGCCGGTGCGTTTCAGTTCTTGCAAAACGGTTGCCGTCAGCTTTGCGCCGGTACAGCCAAGCGGATGACCGAGCGCGACCGCGCCGCCGTTGACATTCACGCGTCCCGGATTCATTTCCAAAACCTTCATCACCGATAACCCTTGCGCGGCAAAGGCTTCGTTAAGTTCGATAACGTCAATGTCTTCCAGAGTTAAACCCGCCAGTTTCAGAGCTTTGGGAATCGCATAAACCGGACCGATGCCCATTTCTTCGGGCAGACAGCCGGCGGTCGCGAAACTTACGAAACGCGCCAGCGGTTTCAAACCGAGTTCGTTTGCCTTGTCCAAACTCATCACGACGCACGCCGCCGCGCCGTCCGACATCTGCGAAGAATTTCCGGCTGTTACCGTTCCCTTCGCGTGAAAAACCGGACGAAGTTTTGCCAATCCTTCGATATTCGCGTCAAAACGCGCACCTTCGTCCGTATCGAACACAATTTCCTTGCGCCGCGCCCGACCTTTTTCGTCGAGTTCGTCAACAAAAACCGTCATCGGCACGATTTCGTCTTTGAATTTTCCCGATTGAATCGCCGCCGCCGCTTTCTGGTGCGATTCGAGCGAAAATTGATCGGCTTGTTCGCGCGTGATCTCGTATTTTTTTGCTAAATTTTCGGCGGTCAAACCCATATTCAGATAATAATCGGGATAAGTTTCCGCCAAATTCGGATTCGGACGAAAACCGTTGCCGCCCATCGGAATCATCGTCATCGTTTCGAGTCCGCCAGCGACGATCACATCCGCGCCGCCCGTTCTGATGCGGTCGGCGGCAAGCGCAATCGTCTGCAACCCCGACGAGCAATAACGATTAACCGTCATCGCCGAAGTTTCAACCGGAAGCCCCGCCAAAATCATCGCCGTTCGCGCGACGTTCATCCCTTGCTGCGCTTCGGGAAACGCGCAACCCATAATCACATCGTCAATCTCATTAACGTTCAGATTTTCCACACGATTAACCGCTTCCTTAATCGCCGCCGCGCCCAGATCATCCGGGCGAGTATTTTTCAAAGTCCCTTTCGGTGCTTTTCCGACAGCCGTCCGCACGGCTGATACGATAACTGCTTCTTTCATAATTTTTTTGCTTTTTAATTTAAAATCTCAAATTTTTCAACTTTTAAATATGATTCGTCATCATTTCCAAGAAAACTTATATCAATATCAATTTCTTTGGGGTAACCAAATTTTTCATCATATTTAACTTTTAATTTATCTGGTTTTCGGTTTTCGGCAAACTGAATCTTTTCAAACATTGCTTTAACCGTATTATTTCCAAACCTTTCATATGACTCTACGGTTATATTTCTTTCACTATCTTCAAGGCTTTTTATTGATACAGCCTCGCCATTTTTAACCGTTATTTCAACAGGACTTACAGGACTATACAAACCTGGTTGACTCATTTTGAGCGTCATTTTGTAATTGCCACTTTTACTTTCCCGCCATAATTTTTGATTTCGCTCAAGTTCAGTTTCTTCATTATTTAGCTCTGAATTATTATTTGATTGTTTAGGCAAAATATTATTTTTGACAATTTCGCTTTCTTGCCGCAAAGAACAGGAAATTGAAAAGAACATCAGAGTTATAATTGAAACCAACATTACCCAAACAAATTTTTGATGTTTAAATTTCATAAGTCTTGAATTCTCCGTTCCTCGATTCTCGCCGCATTGTTGATTTGTAAAAGCCGAATCGTCGCTCTTGCGTTCGGGGTTAAACCGATAAAAATTTCGTTTTCAATTCTGAA
>CAYUGW010000318.1:0-5379 GCA_964444245.1 uncultured Blastocatellaceae bacterium
GGAAACAATCGAGGCAAAATAAAATGACTGGAGCGCTGGGCGTTCCGCTTGCAATGAGCGCGTGAGCGCGAAAAAGCCTTTGCATTCAATTCAAGTTTATTGAATGCAAAGGCTTTTCCATTGCTTTCGCAATGGTTGCAGGCAAGATGCCTGCGCTCCCGGCTTAGTCAGACCACGGTTTCGGTTTTCTTACCCAGCGGTGTTTTTTCAGTTCTTCCAGTAATTCATTAGAAAGCGCATCTTTATCGCTCGCGGCGATGTTTGATTCGACGTGCGGCGTTTTTCTCATTCCCGGAATGATCGTGCTGACGGTTTTATTGGCTAAGATAAACCGCAGTGCAAATTCCGGCAGAGTCATATCTTCCGGCAAAATCTCTATCAATTTTTCCACTTTTTCAAGCGTCGGAATCAAGTTTTCGGCAGAAAAATATTTGCTCCGCCAATCTTCTTCGGGAAAAGTCGTGTCTTTCGTCAGAGTTCCGGTCAAACTTCCCTCGTCAAAAGGAACGCGGGCAATTACGGCGACATTATTTTCTTCGCAAGCGGGAAAGAGTTCGTCTTCCGGGTTTTGATCGAAAATATTGTAGATCACCTGAACCGAATCGATCATTCCGCTTTTGACGGCTTTTACGCCGTTCCAGGGTTCCCAGCGGTTCAGGCTCAGACCGATTGCCGAAAAAAGTTTCTGCGAACGCAAGTCCTGCAATTTTTTGAGCCAGCGGTCGTCTTCAAACCAATCGTCCTGCCAGGTGTGAAGCTGAATCAGATCGAAACTTTCTAATCCTAAATTTTTCAACGATTTATGAACAAATTCTTCGATGTGATCGGGCGGATAGCTCTCGTCCAGAGTATATTCGGGCAGAGCCGGATAACCAAGATTTTTCGGCGGAACTTTGGTAGCGACAAAAAGTTTCCGGTCGGGATTTTGTTTGACGAGTTTTCCCAAAAGCTCTTCGCTGTGTCCGTCGCCGTAAACATACGCCGTATCGAAAAACGTGCAGCCGAGGTCAACCGCTTTTTGCAGAGATTCCAAAGATTGTTCATCTTCGGAACCCGTCCAGCCCGCTATTCCCCACATTCCGTAACCGATTTCGCTGACCTTCCAGCCCGTTCGCCCAAATGTTCTGTATTTCATAGATTTTTCTAAATTATAAAGTTTTGAATAATTTAAACATATCGAAAACTTTTCGGCAAATTTGATTTAAACTATTTTTCTATGAAAAAAATCAAAAAAATAATCTCCGGCGGACAAACCGGCGCAGATCGCGCGGCGTTTGATTTTGCGCTGGAAAATGATGTGGAAATCGGCGGATTCGTCCCGAAAAATCGAATGGCGGAAGACGGCATCATTCCCGAACAATATCCGAATTTGCAGGAAACCGAGACCGAAAACTATGCCGAAAGAACCGAATTAAACGTCAAAAATTCGGATGCGACGATCATTTTTTCTCACGGCAAATTAATCGGCGGTTCGCGGCTCACCGCACAGTTCGCCGAAAAATATGAAAAGCCTTTTCTGCATATTGATTTTTTGAATTCGGATTTTGCATATTCAGTCGAAAAAACTAAAAAATGGCTTGAATCGATTAACTGTAAACAATTAAACATCGCCGGTTCTCGCTCTTCGGAAGATTTAGAGATTTACGATAAAACAAAAAAGTTTCTCGTAGATTTATTGGCAGCGTTTCCGAATTTATGTTGAACGATTTTTTTAGGCTTTTACGCTTCGGAACAAGTCAAAGTTGATACGTGATAGGTTTTTCGAAGAATTCTCCATCCTCTGCTTACCTTTCATTTATCGCTTATTCCGAAAGTATTTTCTTCATCCAAAATTCTGAAACACTACCCTTTGGTTTGGGATGAAACAACCGTTGATGAATCGTGCATCCGTTTTTTTAAGACTGTTTTCAGCAACAAATAAGTTTCCGAGCCGGTCGAATTTGATTTTTGTGAAGATGATTTAATTTTAGAATTCAAATAAACTAACCTTGATTATCAAAAATAAAAAAGCACACGCAAAATCTTGCCTGTGCTTTTCTAAATTGATTTCCAAATGAAAAATTTTTATCTGACCGGGCTGACGGTGGTGCCGACATCATCATCATCCCTGGTCAAAACATAAATTACCGCAACGGCAACAACGCCGGCAAAAACTAAAATCAACGCCGTTTGACTCTTGTTGCTGACTTTGCCCTCATCATCTTGCTGAGCCGGAAGAGCAGTTGTTTCGGCATTGTAAATTCCGCTTTCGGTTGCATTTACCGCAGAACCTTCGGCATTTACGATATTTACAATTACGCCTTCGCTATTTAACACCTTAATTTGTCCGGCGGTAAGCGTTCCGTTGATCGCGTTTTCACCGAAGCTCAAACCCAAAACCGAGTTCGGAGCTACTTGAACCGAACCTAAGTTTCCTAATTTAACCGTTGCGGTTGCGCTTTCGGTTGTGGAGATTGTGCCGGATGAAAAAAAGGTGCGTCCGCTGAATGCTTTTTCACCATTGAGCATTACGGCAGGCTCGCCACCGTCAGCACTGCTTCCCGAAACAATCAGTTCCCCCATCGAAACATTTTTCTCCGGCGCAGCCGAAGCAACCAATGAGGTGGCAGCAAAAACAGCAACCATCAGACAAAAAGCTGTAACATTGCGAAGCCAAAAAAATCTATTTACCATTTTCATAATTTATCGAATCCTCCGTTGAATAATCTCAATTTACTAACTTTAATTTTTATTGAAATAAAAAGCAAAATTCTCCTTAACCAGCCTAAAATGTTAAAGTTAGTTTCAAAATCAATATCGCTCTTAAATCTCGATATTGATAAAATAGTTGTAGTATTGCCAAGACTATGTGAATCTTACACTTATTTGCAGTGAATTGACAAGTTTAAAATTTGCCTTAAGTAGTTTATTTAATTCAACTTTAATATACAAGATTTTTTTTCAAAAACCTGCAAAATTATTTTGATTTCGCTTTATTCCAAAGTTCATCCATTTCAATTAAACTCGCGTTTTCCAAAGTTTTTGCATCTTTTTTCAATTCGGCTTCAATAAATTTGAATCTTTGGCGAAATTTTCGGTTCGTTTTTTTCAGAGCGGTTTCGCCGTCAATCTCCAGTTTTCTGGCTAAATTCAAAACAACAAACAGCAAATCGCCGATTTCTTCTTCGATGTTTTCCGGAGCGTTTTCGGCAATCGCCGATTTCAGTTCGGCGGTTTCTTCGGTTAATTTATCGAAAATCTGTCCGGTGTTTTCCCAATCAAAACCGACTTTCGCGGCTTTTTTGGTGAGTTTTTGACCTTCCAGAAGTGCCGGAAAATGAAGCGGAACATCATCTAAAATCGAATCTTTCGGTTTCTCGACTTTTCCACTCGCGGCGCGTTGATCTTTTTTCAGTTCATCCCAATTTTGCAAAACATCTTCGGCGGTTTTTAAATCTTTTTCACCAAAAACGTGCGGATGCCGGAGAATGAGTTTTTCGGTTACGCCTTCGACGACCTCAGCAATCGTAAAATCTTTTCGTTCCGCCGCAATTGTCGAATGAAAAACGACTTGCAGCAGAACATCACCGAGTTCCTCGCGTAAATTCCGCGTGTCGCCCGTTTCATCCGCTTCCTGAATCGCATCAAAAGTCTCGTAACATTCTTCCAAAAGATACTGCGCCAGAGACGAGTATGTTTGCTCTTTGTCCCACGGACAACCGCCCGGCGCACGAAGCCGCGCCATTATATTTACAAGTTCATCAAATTTTTCTGACATAATTTTTTTTAACAGTCTATCGAGTCTGTCGAGTCTATCGAGTCCACTGACTATTGACCCAATAGACTCGACAGAAGACTCGACAGACTCGCTAGACTCGACAGACTAATTCTTGATTTTGAACTTTCTTTCGTCAAAATGCTACTATCAAAAGTATAAAAATTTTAGAAATTTACAGGAAAAAGCAATGATTGGAAAAGAAGAATTAAGCAACGAAGAACAACCCGTTCTGAAAGTTACGGACAAACGTAAATTTAACACTGACGGAAGTTTGCGCGAAGGCGTGGTGATCGAAGCGGAAAAACCCAAAATAGAAGAAACGCCGATTTACGAACCGGACGAGAAAACGGTCGAAACTTACGATGAGGCTTCCGCCGAAAAACAAGCCCGGGAAGAAGCCGGCGAAGAATTCGGTTCGGAATTGGGTTATGACGACGAAGATTTCCCCGGCGCGAATGATCCGGCGAGCTTCGTTAATTTTCTTTCGACGCTCGCTTCGCAAGCCGCCGCCGCGCTCGGCGCACTGCCGCATCCCGTAACCGGACAGCGCACGGTTGATCTCGACACCGGAAAATACTGGATTGACGTTCTGGCGATGCTCCGCGATAAAACCAAAGACAATCTGCACCCGCAGGAAAAACAATTATTTGACGGACTTTTATCCGATTTGCGAATGCAATACGTCGCGCTGACCAAAGCCGCCGAAGAGCAATTAAAGAAACAAGCCGCACAGAAATTTTCGGCAAGCGATATTCTCGGGAAAAAGTAGTTTTCAGAGAGTTTTCAGAGAGTTTTCAGAAATTGCGGATAGTTTTCAGAGAAAATTCAAAACTCTCTGCAACTTCTGAAAACTCTGTAAACTTCCTGCAAACTTAATTTTATGAAACTAACCTTTCTCGGCACAGGAACTTCGACGGGCGTTCCGTCAATCGGATGCGATTGCGAAACCTGTCTTTCCGATGATTTTCGGGATAAACGTCTGCGCGTTTCCATACTCATCGAACACGCCGGAAAAAAGATTCTGGTTGATACCTCGATAGATTTTCGCCAGCAGGCTTTACGGGCAAATATTAAATATCTGGATGCGGTTTTAATCACGCATTGCCACGTTGATCACGTTTTTGGTTTAGACGACATTCGTCCGCTGAATTTCCGGCACGGCGCGATGGGCGTTTATGCCAACGAAATCGCGTGGCGGGATTTAAAGCGTATTTTTCAATATATCTTTCAGCCGACGCATTTCGGCGGCGGTTTGCCGCAGCTTATTCCGCACACGGTCAAGCCGAATGCGCCGTTTATGATCGGCGAAGATCTGCATATTACGCCGCTCGAAGTAATTCACGGCAAACTTCCCGTCATCGCTTACCGCTTCAACGATTTCGCCTACGCGACCGATCTGAAAACAATTCCGCCGGATTCAATGGACGGCTTGCGCGATCTCGACGTTTTGGTTTTGGACTGCGTGCGAATAAAACCGCATTCGACGCATCTCTGTCTCGAAGAAGCACTCGCATACATCGAAGAATTAAAACCGAAACGCGCATTTTTAACGCATCTGAATCACGACATTCTGCACGAACGCGATTCAAAACTTCTTCCCGACAACGTGAAATTCGGGTACG
>CAYUGW010000319.1:0-5369 GCA_964444245.1 uncultured Blastocatellaceae bacterium
CGCCGTCGCTCGAACGCAAATACCACCATTGACCGTTCGACGGACGGAAAATTCCAATATCGGTTTTGCCGTCGCCGTCATAATCGGCAACCGCCGGAATATCTCCGTTTTGACCGAAGCCCAGAATTGCAACTCCGCCCGAAGACTGCAGAATAAACCAGGTACTATTTGACGGACGATAAACGGCAACATCGGCTTTTCCGTCGCCGTCATAATCTCCCGGAATCGGAACATCGCCGGTTGTTCCGAACGGAAGAGAATAAAAACTGGAATCTTCGCTCCGCAAAATAAACCATTCTCCGGTGAGAGGTCGCCAGATGGCAACGTCGGCTTTGCCGTCGCCGGTGTAATCGGCGGGAACGATTTTATCGGAAGACTCGCCGAATTGAAAAACACGATTCCCGCCGTCGCTCGAACGCAAATACCACCATTGACCGTTCGACGGACGGAAAATTCCGATGTCCGTTTTGCCATCACCGTCAAAATCGAAAACGGCAGTCGCGCCTGTTTGGGAAATGTTTATCGTTTTGACAGTTTGGGTGTTGAGCAGAATTTGGATAGTTCCGGTTCGCGGTGCGCCCGTTGTGTTCGGCGCAACCGAAAATGTTACGGTTTGGTTGCCGGTGTTTGAAGTCGGACTCGTTATCGTAATCCAATTCGGCGCACCGACAACAAGCCAACTGCACGGCGCGGAGTTGGTAACATTGAAACTTCCGTTACCGCCGCTGTTCGGGAAATTTGCGCTTGTAATGCTTGTGTCGAACGTGCAATTTGCTTGTTGAATTACCTCAAAACTCGTATTGTCCAAAAAGAACAATGCTCCGCGGACGTTTCCGGAATTAGAAGCGACGCTGTAATTCATCGTCCCGTTTCCACTGCCGACCGAGCCGCCGGTAATAGTTAGCCACGCAGCGGGCGAAGCGAAACGCCAGCCGCATCCCGCCGGCGCGGTAATCTGAACACTTCCGCTACCGCCGCTCGCCGGATGAGTTTGACTTGCCGGACTGACCGAATAAACGCAGGAAGGAGTTTGATTAACCGTGAATGTTTGTCCGGCAACCGAAATCGTTCCCGTTCTCGTTTGCCCTTGCGAATTGCCCGCCGTGAAAACAACCGTTCCGCTTCCGACTCTGCTTGCGCCGCCTTGAACGGTAATCCAGGAATTATTGCTCGTTACCGTCCAGGTGCATCCGCTTGAAGATGTGGTAACGGTAAAAGCAAAAGTTTGATCCCCCGACGCTCCGAGATTGATGCTTGTTTGGCTCAGAGTGTAACTGCATCCGGCTTGATTGACGGTAAAGTTTCGTCCGCCGACCGTAACCGTGCCGGTGCGCGGCGGTCCGAAATTTTGACTGACGAAAAGCGAAACCGTTCCGTTGCCGGTGCCGCTCGAACCGCCTGTAACGGTTATCCAGGATTCATTGCTGACGGCTGTCCGACTGCAAAATGTGCCGGTATTCACGTTAAATGAAGTGTTTCCGCCTGAAGACGACATATTGATACTTGACGGGCTTAAACTGTATGAACATTCGCCGGCAAGTTGAGTTATATTGAAATTAACAAAAGTGCTGAATTGCCCGTTATTGAAATTAACCGAAATCGTGCCGGTGCGCTGCGTGCCGGTGTTTGCCGCGACTGTGAAATTAACCGTTCCGGCTGCCGAACTCGTCACATTGATCCACGAAGCACTCGGCACGGGCGTAAAACCGCCGCATCCGACGGATTGACTAACCGTAAAACTGCTTGCGCCGCCGCTTGACAACGACAGCAGACCCGGCGGATTCAAACGGATGAGCGAGCAGATACTTCGCGCTTCTGAATATTCGGAAGTATTGTTATTTGAATCGGTTGCGGTTGCCGTTACCCAGGTTCCGGTGCTGGAGATATTGACCGAAAACTCGACATTGAAACTCGCATTTCCGCTTCCGTCGGTCGTAACTATTACTTGCCCGAGAAAATTTCTGCCTTCGCCGTAGCCGGTCGGGTCAACCGCCGTATTGCCGAAAAATTCGAGCGTGTAAGCTTGATTCGGTGCGCTGTTGTACGTACCTTCGATTCTGACGAAACTGTTTTGCGCGTTGACGTAAGTGATGACCGGAAAATTCAGCAAACCGTTTGCCCCCGTGTCGCCGTCGCCCGGATCATTCGGAGTTACGCCCAACGTCCCGAGATCGATGCCGAGTTGTGTGTTTGAGAAGATACGGTTTTGCTGGAATCTGTTTCTTATTCCGTTATCCGCGCGGATTCCGGCGCGATTGAACGCGATCAAATTCCCCGCTCCGTTGGCAGTCCCGCCGACGATATTGTCTGATGTTCCGGCTCCGATAAAAATCCCGTCTGCCGTATTGCCCAGGTTAGTGTTTCCGCCGACATTCGTCCCGATCCGATTGCCTTCGATTATATTCTTTGAAGTATTGTTATCGGAAATGAATATGCCGAACTGATTGGAACTGATCACGTTACCCAAACCGGGTCTGCCGATTCGATTCGGTCCCTGGCTTATATAATCCGTAGCCGCTCCCACTCCGCCGACAAGCGTGATGCCGACATCGGAATTGCCGAGCGGAGATCCGCCGGAAAGATCAGTGCCGATGAAGTTACCGATAACTTCATTTGAAACGGCTTTTTCGCCGACGAGTTTTACACCATCGCCGTTGTTGCCGCTGATGACATTGCGCGTTGCTCCCGTTGCATCGCCGATAATTATGCCGAAAGCATTCTCCAAATAAATGCCGTGGCGGTTGTTTCCATTGTCCGCGGTGCCGTTCTGCGTGCCGATGTAATTATTGAGAATATTGATTCCCTGATTCGGAAAACGGTCATTGTTCGGCAAGGCAACGATCGCAATGCCGTCCAAACCGTTGCTATAAATGAGATTTCGATGCTGCGGTTGGTCGCCGCCGATGCGGATGTTGCGGTTATTTCTTAAAAGTGTCTGATTACTTTCGAGAAGAATCCCGTGCATAGCGTTGTTATGAAGTTCCAACCCTTCAAAAATCGCCCCGTCGGCATTTGAGACGTGAATGCCGCTGGCTGGATAATTACGGATAATCAGGTTTCGGACTTGAGATCCGGACGGATTTGTGGATGGATCACTAAAATTGATTCCGCTAGTTCCGCTCCCGCCAACTCCCGTGCCGTCCAAAATTACTTTCGTGCCGTTCGGTTTTAAGCCGTTAATGTCGTCATTTCTTCCGAGCATAACGAAGTCGTTGATTTGCGTTACGGCATTTGTAAAAAAGATGTCATCGGCAAAATTTAACCCGACTCCGCCGTTTGGCGCCGCTCGCCAAATGGCATTCGTACAATTCGGATCAGGCGGAAATGCAACCCAGTTTACGCCGCCGATTTGGTTTCTTTCGCCGTCCGTCAGATTCCGCATCGTGCTGCCATCCCTCGCAAATTGCGTCGCTTCCCTTAAACTCAAGGTCTGATTGCAGACAATTCCCGCCAGATTGTCATTAACCGTCAAGGTCGCGCCTGAAACAAACGCGGCTTGCAGAACACCGATCGTAAAAATCGCCAAAAATAATTTTTTCAAAACTTCTTTCATAACCGTTCTCCTTTTTCTCGAAATCATTGCAATTCCTGCGTATTGATAATCTATGATTTCTCATCGGGAAAAGTGGTTAGGATTAAGTTAGAATTCGGTTAGAATTGCACTAACCGCCCGAAATTCTTTGAAAAATGAAGGCGAAGGACGGAATGCGGACACTCCTTGTCCGCGTTCCGTCCTTATATTTATTTCAACCCTCGATTCGCAAATTAAGTTTTTGCTTTCAAGTATTCATTTGCTTTATCTGCAAGTTCCAAATTGCTTTCCTTCGACCAAAAAGAATGACCCGATAAATAAATTTTTTCGCCGCCCTGGACGTAGAAAAAAAGCCAATAATGCGTTGTCTGATCAATACTATCCGAAAAAAGCTGAACCTTGCTCTGCAAATAACTGTAACCGATATTACGAGTTCGTTTTCCGAAAAGCGTATATTTAGTTTGCGTTACAATTTCCTTTTGCCGGTTAAATTTGGTAATTGTCAAAGGAATAAAATGAAAAAAACAAAGCCCGCCAATAAAGCACGCCAGCGAAAAACCGACAGTTGTCAAGCCGATGGCATTGCCCTGCAAAAGTTTGCCGATTCTTGAAATACCGCCGATTCCTTCGATGTAAATGTTAAAAATATAAAGTCCAAAAATAAAAGCCCCGATAACCATTGCCCAAACCGTTAAAGGCAATGCGGTAATTGTTAATTCATTTTCAGTTTCTTTTATTTGCAGCATTTTTATTTTTACTCTCCAAAGTTTTTTGAAAACTCATACTATTCTGAATTTTGTAAATTGACTATTGTAATTCACTGATGTTACGCAATTTTGGTATTTGTCGCTGAAAGCGAGCAACAATCGCCACGCAATTATTGTTCGTCGCTCGTCAAGCGACGGGATATTTGAACAACGCTAACCTAGCGATTCTCGCCAGGCTATAATGTCAGTCACTTTCAGCGACAAAAGCCAAAAAATTGCGTTTTGCGTAACATCAGTAATTTGAATCTGATTCGCGGCGAAACAAGCAAAACTTCCTTCAAATCTAAATCAAAAGTTAATTTCCGAAAACGACAAACGCGCCGTTTACGGAAATTATTTTTACAGAAAAGCTTTAACCGCAGTATTTTCTTTTGAAGCCGGGTAATTTCTGTTACCAGGGTGGTTTTTGGTAATAGGTTACGAAAGCATCGCCGTCAACAATCAGCATCGGATCGCCCGTTTTCGGATGATTGCGTTTTTCGAGCGTGTAAGTTTTGACTTCGCCGCTGTTTGAACGGGCGGTTAAGGTCGTTGCCGTCGCGCTCCAGCGTCCGCTGTCGGAGTTTTGAGAGTTCGTTCCGCCGTACACATTGGTCGAAGTCGATTCGCCGTAATATTGATAAGTTCCGTTAGGATTCAGCGTAAAACAAATGTCGGTTTGCCGTCCGCCTCCCTGAGCCTGGACATTCGCCTGATAACACCATTTGCCAACGAGTTCCTGCGGAGTTGCGCCGCCTCTGTTTTCCTGATTCGGTCGGGTTTGAAAAACTTCGTCGTCATCGTCGTCGTCTCCGGTGGAGCGCGTATAGACGACTTTGCGGTCTCCAAGATAGACGATTAAAGTATCGCCTTTGAGTTCAAAAGGAAAATCGGCGGTTTCGCCTTCTTCGGATTGAATGATGATCGTCTTTCCGATTACCGCATAGCCGTATCTAACGCCGTTGAGCGTCATCGTATTTTTATTGATAAATTCAACTTTGGCTTCGCTGCTTTTCCATTTACCGATCAAAGCCGATTTTGATTCTTCTCTGTTTTGTTTATTTGTTTTCGATTGCCCGAAGCCGGCATTT
>CAYUGW010000320.1:0-5356 GCA_964444245.1 uncultured Blastocatellaceae bacterium
AGGAAAACACTTCCGGCGTGCCTAAAATAATTTGGCTGTAATCGGGATGTAATGTATTCAGCAAATAGTTTTTCTCCAGCGGAATGATTGAAGTCGGAACTTCCAAAACCGCCGAAATCCCCGATTTTGCCCAGTCATCTCCGATTTTTTGCGTGATCAGCGGTGCCGGAGATGCACTCCAATCTTTCGGCAGCGGGCGAAAGTCTTCAATCTTCAAAATCAAACCCGGCGGAATTTGTGCCGCAATAAATGAGTATTTAAAGAGCATAGAATCATCATCAAGATGAACGAGCATCTCGAGGACGGCAAGCGCGAGACTGCCCGCCGTATAAATAATTCTCGTGCCGCGCATATTCCATCGACCGCCGAATCGAAAAGCCCCTTCGCCGTCGAAAGCCGTAGGCGCATATTTGGTTTTACAGATCCGATAGACCGCAATTTCGTCAGCCATTTCTTAACTGAAAACTCCGTGTTCAAGTCTGCCGATCAAATTTTCTACTTCTCTCGAACCCGTTTCGGTGGCTGCCATTTGAAGGGGCGATAAATTCCCCAAAGCTCGATTTTGATTGAGAAACCACTGAAAACTCTTTTCTTTATTGCCTTCAAACAACTCAACGGTTAAGGCAAACAGACGTGAGATTGAAACAAGCCTGTCGGATTCGCTTGAAGTCAACTTTTTTTCTTTTTTGCGACGCGAAAAGGTTCGCGGACTGATCCCGATAGCAGCGGCAAGAAGTTCCATCGGCAGACCCGTTTCACGGTGAAAGCGTTCAAGTGTCTGAAATGAAAAGCCGCGCTCAATAAAACCCACTAATTGCAGAGAACTCGTGACCGGTTTCCCGAGCAGCTTACTCAGCCCCCAATCTGCACTTAAAGTTGATTCTGATTCAAATACTGCCGTTGTCATTTTTCCTGCCTCGAGAGAAAGAGTTTAACCGGCTACTTTATTAAAAATAAGCCAACTGTCATTATATTATACGCCAAATGGCTAAAAGTAAAGATAGATTTAAATCTCTTTAGAATTTGCACTACCCGCCGCGTTCTCGTTTCCAACGCCTCAAGCAACAGCTGAATTCTTGCTGCTTGAAATACAAATCGCGCTCAACTTTAAGACCGCGCCAATTTATTTCTTCGAGTTGCTTTAAAGTAAAATAACCCCATTCTTTTTCGAGTCCGATGACGTAACCGAAAAACAAAAAGTCACTCCCGCGATCTTCGCCTTCGGTAACAAACCATGTCCAATTACCGGCGGGAAAAAAGTATTTTATATAAACGATCTTGTCTTCGGCTTCATCTTGTTCGTAGAGACCGGGTAGCTGATTTCGCAGTTCTACAGGCAGCAGTTCCATCATAGTTTTTGATTTCGGTTTTTTTCAGAATAATGTCGGTTGGGCGGAAGAATTTTGTTTATCACACACTTTTTGAAAAATTTCTTTGGCTAAAGCGGATTGCCATTTTGACGAGGAGTTTTTTGACGAATTATCTTTCTTAAGTGGTGATATTCGTTGTTGCCGTTTTGCCTCTTCCATTTCGGCAATCCTTCTGTCGGTTTCCTCGCGGTAAATCCAGCAGGTCTGAACACTCAATTTGGCATATAGCCAGGCTTTGATTTTTCCGTGTTTGGCGATGACTGTTTCCGGTTCGCGGGTTATTAAGTAAATCTCATCGGCAAGGTCGCCGCACATATTCCCGACCCGTACATTAGTTTCGGAAACATTAATCCAGTACGGCATCCGGCTCGCAAAATCAACCAAATAATAAAGACATTTCTCAACCGCATCACTTTGTCTTAGAAATGGATCAGGTTCATATTCCTCAGTCATATCCCAAAGTTCTCTCTGGTATTGCGACGCACACCAACCAACCGGCGGTTCGGGAATTTTTTTGACTAAGGCGTTAATTAGAATGAGGTAAATTTCATCGCGCGTTAAAAGTTTGGTTTCGGATTCCACTGTTTTTATGTTTCCTTGATTTTGCTGCTTGATTGTTTCCGGCAGCTTCTTTTAACGCTTTTTCCAGATGTTCGGGCGTGCAGTATTTTGAACGGCTCGTGCCGCTCTCAAGATCAAAATAGGTGGCAAATCGGCGTAGGGAATTTGTCATCAAAAATTCGGTCAGCATTTCCGCAATTTCAACGGCAACACGGCTGTTGATATTCAAACTTTGTTCACCGATTCCGATAAGTTCCGGGCAGGAAAGCCGCGGCGTATTTTCTCGAACTTGCGGCAGTTCCTGATTTTCTAAAAGTTCCGGGTGAATGACCGTTGGTGCAGGTAATTTCCGGCAAATGGTCGCACTGGTAAAATGATTTTCCGGCTTATCCGGTTTAGTTGCCGAGCCGATCAAAACCTGCCCGGAAGATTTGCCGTTGCCGCCGTCAATCCACCACACAGCGGGCGCGGAATTTGAATTGTATCTGCTTGATTCCTCCAAAGAGCGATGAATTTCGCGCCTTGCCGGATGGTTATCTACACAGCCGACCAAAATCGTTATTTCTTTAAATCCGTTCGAGTTCGGCTTAATGTGTTTTTCGTGATCGAGTTTCTCGTTTGAATAACCGATTTCCAAGCCCCACGCTAAAGTTATTCGCTCGGCAATGGATTGAGCTTTGTATCTGCCGATTTCCGCCGCACAAAAATTACTGCGCGGAATATTGGCGGACTCAACGCGGTCCGGGTCGATGATTGTAAGCTCAAACGTCTTGCCGATGCGCCGCAGTTCAAAGGCAAGGCGCGCCAAATTCATTGCCGCAAAAGAACCCGTGCCGCCCGCACCGATGATAAACATTTTTACTTTGTTAAATTCTTTCGGCAAAACGAACGCGGCACGGGCGAAACTTAAATCGAGACTCATTGCAAAATATTCCTGATGGTCTGTTCGACCTTGTTCAAATCAATAATGCCGGGCGGCATTTCGGAAATATAATCCGCCGGAATCTGTGCAAAATAATCATAAACTCCGCAGCGAAAGCGAATTTTCGGGTTAGGCGTATGAACGTCCGTTATAATCCCGAAAATACGGAATTTGCCGCTTTCGTCCAGGTCATCCGATTGGCTGAAATGCGTTGCGCCCGGAGGATGGGTATGAAGTTCGATTGCCGCTTCATTATATTCAGCAAGAGTGTCATCGGCGATCGTGCTTGCCCGGCTTCTTTCTCTGCCGATATTTCTCCAACGCCACTCGCCGCTTGCCTCAGCCCAAAAAACGACATACACATCTTCCCGAAAGGATGCGGAGTCGCCGCAGCCGGAGCGGGCATTTTCCAGAATTTGATGCCAAATCTCACCTGGAATTCGCGGTTTGTGCCAGACGATTCCGCTCGCGGCTTCCGGCAAACCTTTGATCGGTTCACGGCAAACCGGCAGACAAACCGAGAATTCACGGCGCTTAGCGCGAATGAAAAGCCCGTTTCCCGCCAACAGATACTCGAACATAACGGCGGTAATGGCTTCAGAATCCGCCGAAGCGATCTTGTGTTCGACAAATTTACGAACGAATGGTAAAACCCGTAGATTCATTTTCATAATTTTTGTAAAGTATTTTAGAAATTGGAGTAAGACTTCTTTTCAGGCGCAAAGCGCTCCCAGACATCTTCAATGGTTGTCGTTGATTCGATGAGTTCTTTTGTCGGAAAACGTCTTACTTTCTTTTTTGCCAAATCAAGAAGTAGTTTGCGGACATCCCGGCTTTGGGTCCGGCATTTCTGAGTTGACTGGTCGCCGTTAAACGGGGTGTTAAAAATCAAATTCCAGACCGTATCAACCGTTTCAATGCGGGCTTCGGGAACTTCATTGCGCCCGAAACAGATTTTTCCGTTTCCTTGCCCGCCGATGTTTGGAAGCGGCGCGATCGCCAGTCGGGTTTTAGCGGTAACTTGCCTGGTTTTAGCCGCCCAGAGATAAAATTCCCGGGCGTGCCCGAATAAAATCAAAGTCGGCAGCGGCAAGCTGATTTCCAGAACTTTGCCGCTTTGGGTTTCGACAAAAATCGTTCTCATTCCCGCCGGTTCAAACGAGAGAATATAATTTCCTTCCGGCTCTTCGCGGCAGCGCAAGATTCGGCGCGACAGCCAGCCCGTATCGGTTTTGTATTCACGAAAAGCGCGTGAAATTTGTTCGCTCGATAATGCTTTGGCGGATTCGCGTCCGTTTTCAATTCTTTTGAAAAGATATTGACCGGGCAGAAAATACAACGCCCCCATCGCATCGGGCGGTGCGTTCAATAACTGTTTCATTTTGTATCGGGTAAAATTGTTTTGGAAAAAATCAGTTTTCAGTATCAGCCTGCAAAATATCCAGATAACTCTGGTATGAAAACAAGCGATCTCTTTTCTTGCCGGTGATTTCTTTGACTAAACCGAGTTCTTTTAACTTATCAATCGAACTCCGCACTGTCGGAGGAGCTAAATTCAACTCTTTACTTGCTATCGGCACGGAAATGATCGGTTTTCTTTGTAAAAATTCGTGGACTCTCAGCACTGAAGCCGATTGTCTGCCTAAATCTTCTATTTTTCGGCGGTCATCTGCAAAAACTTTTAATATTTTGGTGGCGGAAATGACGGCTTCATCGGCGGTAACGTAAACACCTTCCAAAAAGAATTCAAGCCACTCTTCCCATTTCCCTTCGGTTCGGACTTTTTGCAGCAGATCATAATAAATTTCGCGGTGGCGTTTGAAAAACAAACTGAGATAAAGTGTCGGTTCCCCAATTGCTTCCTCGGCACATAAAATCAAAACAATCAAAAGTCTGCCGATTCTCCCGTTTCCGTCTAAAAACGGGTGAATGGTTTCAAATTGAACGTGAGCGAGCGCGGCTTTGATCAAAGTCGGAGTCCGTTCGGGAATATCGTGCAGAAACTTTTCCAATTCGCTCAAAAGATTCAAAACATCTTCGGGCGGCGGCGGAACGAATCTCGCATTTCCCGGTCTAGTTCCGCTGAACCAATTCTGCGAACGGCGAAATTCTCCCGGCAATTTTGTGCTGCCGCGCCCGGTCGAAAGCAATACTTCGTGAATTTCTTTGATCAATCGAAGCGACAGCGGAAATCCTTCCCTTAATCTTTTCAGACCATAATTTACGGCGGCAACATATTGCGAAACTTCTTCAACGTCCTCAATCGGAACACTCGGAACTTCTTTTTCTTCATAAAGCAGAAGATCGGAGAGCGAACTCTGCGTGCCTTCAATTTGTGATGATAAAACAGCCTCTTTGCGAACATACCAGTAAATAAACAGCGAAACATTCGGCAAAAGCTGTGAAAGACCGTCGAGTTTGCCCAATGCCCGGTTTGCTTTTTCCAGCAAATCGAAATGAGTTTGACTTAATGTAAAATCTTTGGGCGGCAACGGGCGCGGAA
>CAYUGW010000321.1:0-5352 GCA_964444245.1 uncultured Blastocatellaceae bacterium
AATGAAATCTTCACTTTTAAATGCACTTTTTGACGATGAAACGCGCCGACCTTTGACGGTTTCGGAATTGAACGAACAGGTTAAAGGCGAACTCGAGCGGCGTTTTGCTTCCGTTTGGGTCGAGGGCGAGATCACGAATTTTCTGGCGGCGAATTCCGGGCATTGGTATTTTTCTCTGCACGACGGCGATTCGCAACTCAAAGCAGCGTGTTATGTCCGCAATAATCTGCGGATTCGGTTTCAGCCGTTTGACGGGCTGCAAGTTCGCGTGCGCGGGAAACTTTCGCTATATGCGCCGCGCGGCGAATATCAGATTTTGGTCGAATCTCTTCAGCCTGTCGGCGAAGGCGCGTTAAAGGTCGCGTTCGAGCAGATCAAACTTAAACTTGCCAAAGAAAGGCTGTTTGACGAGAAATTCAAACGACCGCTGCCGTTTTTCCCCAAAAGAGTCGGTGTCGTAACAAGCCCGAACGGTGCGGCTTTTCACGATATTTTGAATGTTCTGTCGCGCCGGACGCGTTCGGTCAATATCACACTGATTCCGACACTTGTGCAGGGCGAGTTTGCCGGTGAAAAAATTACGGAAGCCATCGAAGCGGCGAATAAATTTAATAAAATTGCTCCGGACGCGGAAAAATTCGACGTTTTGATCGTCGGGCGCGGCGGCGGCTCAAGCGAAGATTTATGGGCATTTAATGAAGAAAGAGTCGCGCGGGCGATTTTTGCTTCCGACATTCCGGTAATTTCGGCGGTCGGACACGAAACGGATTTTACGATTGCCGATTTTGTCGCCGATTATCGCGCGCCGACTCCGAGCGCGGCGGCGGAAATCGTCGCCGAATCCGAAGACCGGATCGAAGCATTTATTTATCAAAGAAAACAGGATTTATTTCAATTGATAAGTTATAAACTGCTCGCTTCGCGTGCCGATTTTCAGGAACTTGCGCTTTCACCGGTTTTCAGCGAATTTCCGCAAAAAATAAAAGATTGGCGCTATGAGATCGAAGATTTCGATGAGCAGATGATTGACGCTTTGCGCGAAAAATTAAAAACGAACGAGAAAACCTTGCAAAATCTGGCAAATCGTCTGTCGCCGATCAAGCTTGCATCGAAATTAAACGAAAAGAAAACACGGCTCGCGGTTTTAACGCAAAAACAAGTTTCGGCAATTAAAAATATAATTGACACAAAGGACGAAAAACTGAAAATCAAGATGGCTTCGCTCGATGCGCTTTCGCCTTTGTCGGTTTTGGGGCGCGGTTTTTCGATTGTCAAAAATGAAAAAGGCAGGATTTTGCGCGAATCGAATCAGACGAAAATCGGTGAAGAAGTGGAAGTTTTGATGTCGAAAGGAAAGATAAAATCGAAGGTTTCAGCGGTGGAAAACGAGTAGATTTCAGATTTCAGATTTCAGATTTCAGAAAAAAATCTCTACTTTGAAATATTTTAACGAACCTCAAGTCTAAAAATTGAATCCAAAGCACGTTTATAACACGAAACCCTAAACAATTAATTGTCAAAATAAAACAGGCAAGGCGGCAAATCCTGATCTGTAGAGCTGTATTTTCCGAAATTTGCTTGATAATTGCCGTAAATTAATTTTATTATCAATGAAAGACCAAAAATCTTTGATCGAATGTCCGTGAGCAAAATCGTTTTGCTTTTCCCCCGTCTTTAGCTTTTTACAAAAATTTAAGAGGTAGTTTTATGAAAAAATTAGTGTGTAATCTTTTAACCGTTTCACTTTGCTTTATCATTTTAGGCATATTTTCAAATGTTCCGGCGCAGATCAAATCTTTTGATCATCTTCAAAAAGATGTCGAAATGGCGGAAACGCTCAAACGCATCGCCAATCGTTCTTCCGAAGGTTTAGTCAAAATTGATAAACCGGACGGCAGTATGATGGTTGATCTGCAAGGTCGTTTTCAGCACGTAATGCTTTCGAGAATAGATGAATACGGCAAACCGCGCGCCGGCTGTATTTCAAGTTTGAATGAGGCGAATGCTTTTATGGGCAGAAATCTGGAAACAGGCGAACTGTATCCGATTTTCAATTCTCCGATTAATAATCGGGCAAAGCAATCGGCGCAGCACGGTATGTCGCCGGAAGAATTTGCGTTTTATAAAAACCTGGTTGATGCTTATCAGGCACAATTGGCTCTGAATCCGAACTCGGCGACGATTACGATTATTAACGGCGATGGTCCGGGCGAAGGATTTAACGATCCGACGGTAGTTGTTCCCGAAGGCGGAAATCTCGGAGTAACGCTCGGACAACAGCGTTTGAATGTATTTAATGCGGCGGCGGCGATCTGGGGTGCTTTTTTAGACAGCAGCGTGACTATTCAAGTCAATTCGCAATTTAATCCGCTGCCGTGTTCTCCGACTTCGGGAGTTTTAGGTTCTGCCGGAACAACTACGGTTCACGGAAATTTTGCTAATGTAATTCTGCTTAATACGTGGCATCATCAGGCACTTGCCAACAAACAGGCGGGAAGCGATCTATCGGCTAATCCCGATATGAATGCGACATTTAACAGCTCTCTTAACGGAAATCCGGGATGTCTCGGCGGTTCGAGATTTTATCTTGGTTTGGATAACGCGAGTCCGGGCGGAAACACCAATTTGTTGATCGTCCTTCTTCACGAGATGGCGCACGGTTTGGGCTTTTCTGATTTCGCCGATGCTGAAACCGGAACATTGTTTAACGGTTTTCCGGATGTTTTCACGACATTTATGTTTGATCGCACGACAATGAAATTTTGGAACAATATGACAAATGCCGAACGGATGGCTTCGGCGATAAATAATAATAATGTTCTCTGGGACGGCGCAAGTATAAAACTTGCTTCGGGAAATCTGACAAACGGACGCGAGGCGGCTACCGGACGAGTCGAATTATACACGCCGAATCCGGTTGAAGGCGGTTCATCAATTTCGCACTGGAATTTAAGAGTGTTTCCAAATGCTCTGATGGAGCCTTTTATAAATTTCGGTTTGCCGCTCGATCTTGATTTAACGCGGCAGTTAATGCGCGATGTCGGCTGGTATCGGGATACGAACGGCGATGTCGTGCCGGATACGATCACGAATGTTACGCCGAGCGGCGGAACGATTTTAATCGGTTCGCAGCAAACCATCAATTGGACAAACACCGGCGGATTTAATCGAAATATTATAGTCGAATTGTCAATTGATGGCGGCGTAACCTATCCGACCGTGCTTGCTTCAAATTTTGCGAATTCGGGTACGCTTACCTTTACCGTTCCGAATACGCCGACCAGTCAGGGCAAAATTCGCGTCAGAGAATTTAATTTTGCCAACCCGTCGGGCGAGTCTGCGGCAAATTTTACGATTAGTTCGACCATTTTAACCGGGAATCCGATTTTCGATTTCGACGGCGACGGTAAAACGGATGTCGGCATTTTCCGCCCGTCGGTCGGTGAATGGTGGTATCTGCGCTCGAGCGACGGCGGAAATCGTGCCTTCCAATTCGGCGCGTCTTCCGATGAGGTCGTCGCGGCTGATTACACCGGCGACGGCAAAACCGATCTTGCTATTTGGCGACCTTCTTCGGGAGAATGGTTTGTCTTGAGATCGGAAGACAATTCATTTTATTCATTCCCGTTCGGTGCGAGCGGCGATATTCCGGCTCCGGCTGATTTTGACGGCGACGGCAAAGACGATCCGGCTGTTTTCCGTCCTTCGACGGGAACCTGGTTTATTATTCGTTCGAGCGATAACGGAGTAACCATCACAAACTTTGGCGCAAACGGCGATTTACCGGTTGCGGCGGATTATGACGGCGACGGAAAAGCCGATGTAGCTGTTTTCAGACCGTCGGACGGCTCGTGGTGGCTCAATCGTTCGAGTGCCGGGGTGGTCGTGACAAACTTTGGAACAGTCACCGATAAAGCGGTTCCTGCCGATTACACGGGCGACGGCAAAGCGGATGTCGCAATTTTCCGACCTTCGACCGGAGAATGGTTTATCCTTCGATCTGAAGATTTTTCATTTTATTCGGTCCCGTTCGGAACAACCGGAGATATTCCCGCGCCGGGCGACTATGACGGCGACGGAATAGCTGATTTGACGGTCTTTCGACCATCAAACAACACCTGGTTTATCTTGCGGACAACCGCCGGATTTACGGCTGTAACTTTTGGAGCAACCGGCGATCAGCCGATTCCGAATGCTTACGTCAGATAAACAAAAATAGAAAAACAGAAAAAGAGAAAAACGGCAGATGCTGTTTTTCTCTTTTTCTGTTGCCATTGATAAAACAAAACCGGATTGTTTGAATAAAACTACAGATTTTGGATAATAAATTTGTTGAATAGATGAAAAATAAATGCTGAAATGGCAGAATAGAAAGCGTAGATTTTGCGAAAGGGGTTGTATTTTTAGAAAAGATGTCAAAATTTGAAGTTGATTTAGATGATTCCAAACCGGAGAATACGAAAGACAGTATTGAAACGCCGATGTTTGCGGCACAAACCGCGCCGAAAAAGCCGGGTGTTTTTCTCAAAGTTTTGAAAATATTCGCTCTTTTGTTGCTCTTGTTTGCTGTAATAATCGGAATCGGCGGTTTTTTCTACTGGCAAAATCTGAAAAAATCTCCGCAGTATTCTCTTGCTCTACTGGTTGATGCGGCGCGAAACAACGATCAGGCAAAGATTAATGAACTGGTTGATACCGATGCGGTGATTGATGATTTTCTGCCGCAGATTACGGATAAAGCCGTCGAGCTTTACGGTCGCGGTTTGCCGCCGGAAAAGATTCAGCAGGTTTCGAGATTTGTCGCGCCGCTGCTGCCCGCCGTCAAAGAACGCGCCCGCGCCGAATTGCCGAATCTTATCCGCGAAAAAACCGAAGCCTTTAATAATGTGCCTTTTTGGGCGATTGCCGTCGGCGCACAGCGTTATCTGGATATTACGCCGGATGGCGACAAGACTCTGATCAAGAGCAAAACGCCGGAACGTCCGCTCGAATTAACCTTAAAACGAAACGGCGACAGGTGGCAGGTCGTGGCAGTTAAAGATGAAGTTTTGGCGCAGAAAATCGCCGAAAAAGTCGGACAGGAAATCATCGCCGTTGTGCAAAAAAACGGCGCAAACACTCTTAAGGATGCGGGAAAAAGTCTGGGTGTCGAAAACGTCAAGGATTTATTAAAACAAGCCGAAGATATTTTTAAGTAGATGAAAAAACAACAAACATTTGAAACCTCTCTGCAGGAACTGGAAAAAATCGTGCGCGGTTTGGAAGAAGGCGATCTGTCGCTGGAAGAAAGCCTCAAACTTTTTGAAGAAGGCGTAAAACTCTCGCGTGAATGTCAGGAAAGATTAAATCAAG
>CAYUGW010000322.1:0-5348 GCA_964444245.1 uncultured Blastocatellaceae bacterium
TCAAAGGTGCGGATCTAATTGGCTGTGCAGAAACCGGAACAGGTAAGACAGCCGCTTTTCTTTTACCCACAATTCAAAAATTTACTTCGCATAATAAAGCCGGTGTGCAGGTTTTGATAGTCGCTCCGACGCGCGAACTCGTTTCGCAGATCGAAGAAGCATACAAAGAGCTTTCGACGAGAAATTTCCCCTGCGTCAGCTTGATCGGCGGGGCAAATATGAAACGCCAATGCGATGCTCTGCGGCGCGGAGTTACGGTTGTGATTGCCACGCCGGGACGACTGCTCGATCATATCGAACGCGGAACGATCAATTTGGCAAATATTAATACGCTGATTTTGGATGAAGCCGACCGGATGCTCGATATGGGTTTTCTGCCGACGATCCGAAAAATCTTGAAAGTGATTCCCTCAACGCGCCAGACTTTGCTTTTTTCGGCAACTATTTCCGATTCGATTAAAACACTGGCGTATTCGGTAATGAATAAACCGGAAGTCGTCGAAGTCAGCCGACAAAACAGAACGGCGCGAACGGTTAAGCAGGTTGCATATCCGGTGGCGACTTCTTCGAAAACGGCTCTGCTTTTAAATTTACTGGAAACCAATAATTTTGAAAGGGTGATTGTTTTTACGCGTACGAAACGCGGCGCGGAACGCCTCGCGCATATTCTTTCCGCACGCGAAATGCGGGCAAATCAAATTCATTCGAATCGTTCGCAATCACAGCGCGAAACCGCTCTCAGCGATTTTCGTAAAGGAAAAACGCGGATCTTGGTGGCAACTGATGTCGCTTCGCGCGGAATCGATGTTGATGCGGTTTCGCACGTGATCAATTACGATGTACCGATTGCTCCCGAAGATTATGTTCATCGCGTCGGCAGAACCGGACGTGCCGGAAATATCGGACAGGCAATTACTCTTGTAACTCCGATTGAAGAAATGGCGATGCGCGATATTGAAAAATTGACCGAACAAAAAGTCAAACGAGTAATTTTGCCGGATTTCGGCGGAACAATGATAATTCAAAGCAGCTCATTTGCAACAAATGCCAAGAAAACAAACGGTTTCCGGCAGAAAAGCACTTCGCGTTCGTTTCGTTCGCGCCGCGCTTGAAAATGATTTTTGACCAATAATTTGAGTAATAAAACTCAAAAGGATTTTTTTTATGAATATTCAAATACATACTGTCGGTGAACGGGTCGAAAAAGTGTGTCTGATTTGCGATGAGCAAGTCGGACACATTGTCAATACCGTTACCAAATTGGGTAAAATTTCGAAGGTCGCCTGTTCAAAATGCGGCAAGATCGGAATGTTCAAGCGCACGGCGCACGCCGCGAAAATACAAAATCTGGCAGGAAAATCCGGTGCGCCATACGACCGGACAAGAACTTATCGAACCGGACAATTTATGCAGCATACGAATTTCGGCATCGGTGAAGTAATGACTGTCTTCAATACAAAAATGATTGACGTTTTATTTACGGATCGCGTCCGTCGTCTGATTCATTCCCGACTTTAATCCGAAAAAGATTTTATAGTATCCTTGCCGTATTGATTAGAATTACGTTTAGGCATATAGTTGGTTTTTACTAAATTTCTAATCAAAAATGGTGTCGGTTAATTAGATTACTATTTGCAATTTTAATCTGATTCCGTATTTAAGGCATTAAAAGCGATTTTGAAAGTAAAAATAATTTAAAGACGTTTCTTTATTAATCAAAAAATCATTTTTATTGATTAATAAAATATATGTGTGTCAACGCACATATAAAATTTTTCCGTTCGTTTATTTTTATAAATTGAAATCTTTAAAATCTATTTTCCCAAAAATTTCTTAATTCTCGATCTGCGGGTTGAGGCTGATAGTGGTACAAAATCAATGAAAATTCTACTTTATAATCCGGATAATGGCATTACGCGCAATTTTATGCCGCATTTATGGATGTTTCTGCTTCAGGCTTTAACACCCAAAGAACACGAAGTGATTTTGATTGACGGCAATGCCAAAGCGATGACGCGCGAAGAACTCGTCGAATTTTGCCGCCGGGAAAATGTCGGTTTGATCGGCATCGGCGCGATGACACGAATGGTGGCGCGAGCCTACAAAGTTGCAGATGCTCTGCGCGATGCCGGTTTTAAGGTCGTCATGGGCGGACCGCACGTTACCGAATGTCCCGATGAAGCATTGGGACGCGACGGCGGACCGCGCCACGCCGATGCGGTCGCACTCGGTGAAGCCGACGATACGTGGCACTTGATCGTCGAAGACGCGGCAAACGGCACGCTCAAAGATATATACCAGCCGGAACTCGATGCCAAAGGCAACGACATCAAACCCGGTTTGCAGGAATATCCGCATATTCCCTGGGAAACACTCGATCTGGAGCAATTCAGCCTCGTGCCGAAATTTTTCCGTCCGATGCTCTCGAAAATGGGCGAAGGCTGGGGGAAATTTTTCGTCGTGCCGATTGAAACCGGACGCGGATGTCCTTACGGCTGTGAATTTTGCACCGTAACCGGATTTTTCGGCGATTCGATACGCTTTCGCACAAATGAAAGCGTCATCGAAGAATTATTAAGACTGAAAAAACGCGCTAAAGAAGAAAGAGGTCAAATCGCTGTTTTCTTTATTGACGATAATCTGGCAATCAACAAAAAGCGGCTGAAAGTGCTTCTGCGCGACATTATCGCGGCAGGGGCGCAATTGCCCTGGGTGGCGCAAATCAGCGCGAATCTTCTTAAAGATGAAGAACTCGTTGATTTAATCAGCGAATCGGGCGGGAAATGGATTTTTATCGGGATGGAATCGATTGATCCCGAAAATATGGCTTCGGTCAACAAAAATTTTTCCAAGCCTTCCGATTACAGAGAAGTTTTGCAAAGACTTGCCAAACGCAATATTTACGCGATCACTTCATTTATTTTCGGAATGGACAACGACACGAAAGGCGTGGCAACGCGCACGGTCGAACAGATCGAAAGCTGGTCGCCGGGACTTCCCGTTTTCGGACAGCTTACGCCTTTTCCGGCAACGCCGCTCTATACGCGGCTGGAAAAAGAAGGAAGGCTTATGCGACCGAAACACTGGCTCGATTTTGCGCCGTTCGTGATGGCGCATACGCCTCTGAAAATGTCTATCGAAGATGCCAAAGAGGAAGTAAATCAAGCGTGGTCAAGGTCTTACAGTCCCGAACGCAACGCCGAAGCTCTCGCCGCGATCAAAGACGCGCCGATTGAATTTCGCATCAGCCATTTTGTCTCGCGGATATTTTTTCGCGGAATTTATTTTCCGCAGATGAAAAGAAGAGAATGGCTGTATCTGCTTTTTCAAAATCGCAAGACAATTTTCGGTTTAACAAAGGAAGGCGTGAAGACCTGGCGCAAAGCGCGAAAAAACAAAAAACGAATTGAAACCATTCAGCAAGTTAATGCCGATGAATTAACCTGATTTTGAAATATATTGCAAATAAAAAAGCGAAGGAGTTTTGATTTTCTCAAAACTCCTTCGCTTTTTTTTATTTTTTATTGCAGCAAAATAATTTGCCGATATTTTATTTCTTTTCGCCGACAATTACATTAAGGTCTTCTTGCGGAACCTGCAGATCCATCGAAACTTCATTTGCCTGACGCGAGATTTTTGCGTTTTCGATCATTCGCGCATAGACTTTTTTGTCAGTGCCTCTCGAACTTCCGATCAAAACTTTTCCGACTTCGGCAATCCCTTTCAGAAAAAATTCGAGGTCTTCGGCTTCCTGATTTTTCAAGGTTTTCGCTGTTAATGAAACATTCGTGTTGTTTCCGTTCACATTCATCGCACCGTAAATTTGTTTGATAACATCAATGTTTTTGTCAATTTCCGGGTTGTCCAGATCAAAAAAGCCGGACATTCCCTGCGGCATATTTGCACCGAAACTCATCACCGCGGTTTGATTGCGGTAAACCAAATCCAAAAGCTGATTATCAACCCGCGTTTTGCCTTCGATCAATTCGCGCACACGTTTAATCGAACCGAAAGCTAAAGTCTTTGCGTCGTAAGAAGTTAAGGCAAATTCGCTGTTCGTGCTGCTGTTAAACATTTTATCTAAAATCTTATCCATAAAAGAACCTTTGGATTGCGGCTTGTTTTCTTCGAGAATTTCTTTTATCGAGAAAATATAAACCGTTCGATTTCCGATTTTTTCCTCACGATATTTGCCTTTTGAAGCAAGTTTGGCAATAGCCACCAACGCTCCTGCTTCATAACCGCCGCGTGCCAGAATGATCGGCTCGAATTCAAATTTTGAAGGCGAAACCTGATTGGCTTTGACGCCGACGGCAACTTGCTCGAAGCGTTTTAAATCAATTCCGGTTTTTGTTTTGATTTCTTCAAATTTTCCCAAAATCCTGTTTAATTCAGGTTGATTGCCCGATAAAATCTGCGGCAGAGCCTCGTTTAACAAACGCTTGACATCAACCGACATAATACCGTCGGAAGCCGGCAGAACCGCCACGAGTTGCGCGGATTGATTGGAATTTTTAGCCGCTTTGTCGTCGGCAAAAGCCGGAATAAGTACGCTGAGAATAAATGCCAGCGCGATAAGTGCCACGATAATTTTCTTTGCCATTCTGGAAACCTCTTCTGAATTAATTTTGAGCAAATACGTACAAGTGTAAAGATGTCTAAACATCTGTATAAAGTTGGCTGGCAAAAGTTTTAAAGTGAAAAAGTGGAAAAGTGGAAAAGTGAAAAAGTTGTTGTTGTTTCAATTTAATCTATTTAGATAAACGCATTTGCAGTTTTTATCTAAAAACGAGAGTTTGAAGAGATTTAAAACTTTTTCACTTTTTCACTTTTTCACTTTAAAACCTGTCTGCTAATTCGGTAATTCCGCAGCGCGGACAAATCAATGTTCGCTGCGCTTTGTCCGCCCATTTTGCCAATGCAGAATTTGAAAGTTTTAAAGTTTTGCTTTCGGCTTCGCCTTCGCTCATCAAGCGCGAATGTTTTGAAGTCAAAACTTCGGCTGAATCTGCAAGTTCGCGTTCGCAATGCCTGCAAATCCAGCCGAATCCGTCATTGTAAAAATCGCTGAGTTCAATCTTCTCCATCAATTAGAATCTCTGCGGCGCACGCGATGATTGCTGCGGAAGAGGCGAAAGTTTAACCGGAACAGTCAGTGTTTTGCCATTGCGGAAAACTTCGACCTGCACCG
Organism: uncultured Blastocatellaceae bacterium; assembly: GCA_964444245.1. GTDB lineage: Bacteria > Acidobacteriota > Blastocatellia > Pyrinomonadales > Pyrinomonadaceae > JAHCHG01. The sequence continues at coordinate 5,192 of CAYUGW010000322.1, forward strand.
TGTCGCCGATTTGTTTTTTATCGAGGAAACGATAAAGATCGTCAAGATTATTTAACTTTTCGCTGTCAATCGCCGTGATGATGTCGCCCAAAATCACGCCGTCGCCGTCGCGCGAAAGCCCTCTGATTCCGGCTTGATCAATCGAACTGCCGGGCAT